>JBBQST010000402.1:0-4293 GCA_038213625.1 Thermoflexales bacterium | reverse complement strand
GTCGGGAAATTCAGGATCGTTGATCTCCTGAGCGTTGTAAATCTCCACGCCACCCAACAGATCAATCAACTGTGTCACGGCCGAAAAGTTCACCCGCGCGTAGTGCTGAATGGGAATGCCAAAGTTGTATTCCACGGTGCGCATGGCAAATTCGGGGCCGCCGTAGACATGGGCCGTGTTGATGCGATCCTGCCGGCCGTCGGGCATGGGCACATACAAATCGCGCGGGATACTCATCATGCCCGCGCTCTTGGTTTGCGGGTCCAGCGTGAGCAACAACATCATGTCGGTGCGGCTGACGCTGGGGTCCTCGTTGGGCCGTTGATCAATGCCCAGCACCAAAATCGTGATGCGCTCCTTGCCTTCCCACTGGCCGAGCTGATTGACGATGATGTTGGTGCCGGCCTGTGGATTGGTCATGAAGCGGCGCAACACCTGCTGGGCCGTGCCTAGCGCCGTCAGTCCCACACCCGGCAGCACAATCACCGCCAATGCAATGGCAATGACCAGAATAACGGTGCGGGAACGCCGCCGTCGTGGGGGAGGAATACCACCTAACACGCGGATATTCTAATGAGTTGTTAGGTGTTGGTGCCTGGTTTTTAGTAATTCTCGGTTGTTTCACATTCAGCGACTCTTTACCAACCCCTGGCAACTCATCACCAACAACCCTTCACCAACAACCCTTCAGGCTTCTGCCGCATTGAGCGCCTGCCGTGCTTCCGCCACCAGATGCAACGAGCCGGTCACGCAAATCACATCATCCATCTGCACCAGAGAGACGACATGGGCCAGGGCAGCGGATAGATCTACGGTTGGGTGCAAAGGAACTGACAAGTCCAGTTGCCCGGCCAGATGCAGCAATTGATCGGTCTGCAACGAGCGCGCCACATGGGTTTGAGTCAAGGTCAGGGTGGCCGCGATGGCCCCGGCGGTAGCCAGCATGCTGCGGGCATCCTTGTCGCGCAACATGCTCAAAATGAAGTGGATGGGCCGGCCTGGGAAGTAGCGGGTCAGTGCCTGACACAACCACTCCATGGAATACGGCGTGTGCGCGCCATCGACCACGATGTAGGGCCGGCGCCACAAAATCTCGAAGCGGCCAGGCCAGCGCACCCGCGCCAGACCGCTGCGCACCGCCTCAGGCGCAATGATCCAGCCCCGCTCACGCAAAACCTGCACCGCCGTCAGCACCGCTGCCGCATTTTGCAACTGGTGCGCGCCGAGCAAGGGCAAAAACAGCGTGCCTTCAAACCCGGTTGCACTGAACCATTTGAACCATTGGCCGCTATTTTCAACCTCGACATTGGCACTCACGCTGGTCAGTGTCATGGCCTCATCGGCAAATCGTAGCGGCATGCCCATGTCGCGAATGGCTTGTGCGGCCTCGGCCGATTGATGCGCGATCACGCCGGTGCCGTGTTGGCGCAGAATGCCGGCCTTCTCACGGGCGATCTGGGCCAGGGTATTGCCCAGCATCTGGGTGTGTTCCAGGCTGATATTGGTGATGATCGACACCAGCGGCTCAGCCAGATTCACGGCATCCAGACGGCCCCCAATGCCCATCTCCATGATCGCGATATCGACATGACGCTGCTCGAACCAGCGATAGGCCATGGCCGCGTAGGACTCGAACCGGGTCGGCTCACCCACCTCAGGCGCATCCCACGACTCCACAATCTGCCGCACCTGTTCCGCTAGCGCGATGAACTCGATCTCGGGCATCTCAACTGCGCCATCACCCTGAGCCGGGTAAATGGCGAATCGCTCCAGCGGCGTGTGCAGGTGTGGCCCGGTAAATGCGCCCACGGTGAAGCCAGCCGCCGACAACACTGCCGACAACATGGCCACGGTGCTGCCCTTGCCTTTGGAGCCGGCCACCAGAATGCAGTGATTGATGATATGGGGCGCATCACCCAGACGAGCCAGCAGGCGCTTCGCACGCGCAATGCCATGCTCGGCCGCATATGCATACGAGTGCTTGGGCGTGTCGAGCTGGTCGAGCGAGACGATGTAAGCCGAGGCGTCTGTAAAAGAGCCAAACATGAAGAATTGACGATTGACCATGAACCATTGACGATTTTTCAATGGTTAATCGTCAATGGTAAATGGTCAATTCATACCGGCGGCCACGGCACACTGCGCTCGTAGCGGTTGGGGCTGGGAAAGGTTTTAATCTTGAGCAGGCCGTCGAGGCGTTTTTGAAAGGTGCGCACTTCGCTTTCATCAATGAGCTGGCGTAGGGCCTTGCCGAGTGGCTGATCGGGTTTGATCTCGGCGGACAGCCGTTCCATATCGTGAATCAGATCGCGAGAGATGGGCTGGCCGGAGAAGTCCCAGATCACGGTGCGTAATTTATAGTCCGAGTTAAAGGTGATGCCGTGGTCAATCGCCCACACCTTGCCCTGCAGATCTCGAATGCAGTGGCCGCTTTTGCGATCGGCATTATTCGTGATCAGGTCGAACGCGCAAATTTTTTGCAACTCCGCGCACACGGCCTCCTCTTCACGAAAAGTAAAAAAGTGCTGGTTCGGATCGTTCTCGATGAAAAGCTGCACCGAGCCAAAGCCGTGCTCGCCGTTGCGCAGCACAGTCGGCGGCACAATATCCCACTCCAGGGCCTGACTGACCAGATAGGCGGCAAACTCGCGCAGACACAGCGTCCCATCCGGGAAATCCCACAGCGGCGTTTCACCGCGCCGAGGCTTATACACCCCCAGCAATTCGAGGTAGCCGTCGTTGCCCTCTTTCGTCTTCTGGCCCTTGGGCGTGACCTTGGTCAGAAAGGTGTAATTCGAACCCCACGGCATCAGACCCATTGGGTCCATATCGCCGTCGGTCAACAGGGTGAGGGTTTGCTGGACGCTCAGAGTCTTGGACATGGCTCAGGCAAATATGATCTCGTCGCTGTGCCCATTGCGGCGCGGGCAAAAGCCTAGCACATTGCCATCGGCATCCATGGGCTTGCCGCACAGCGCACAAATCGGCCGGCCTTTGTTGACCACTTCCTGAGCATGTCGGACCAGGGTGTCCATTTGAGCGCGCGTGCAGAAGAAGCGGGCCGTGAGGGTGTTCTCTTCCGAATCCTCTTCATCGGCCTGTAATTCGCGTGCCACCACGACCACCAGGTCATTCTCCTCGTCATAGCCCAGGCCGAGCGTGCCGACCCGAAACTCCGGCGAGATCGGCTCCTCCAATGACATGTCCATCACCTGGCGCATGTAGTTGGCTCCTTTGGGATAGCGGGTTTTCAGGTCGTCGAGCATTTGCTCCAGCGCTGCCGACAGCGCGCGCACCTGTTCTTTCTCACAAAGCAAGGTCACCAGGTTCGCCCCTTTGCGCGCCTGGACGTAAAACGTGCGATTGCCGGGTTCGCCCACGGCATTCGTCGTAATGCGGGATACTGGATTGAGATCAATCGTACGAGCCATTTCGACTAATTTTACAGCCGCCCATGTTGTTTTTGCGTAAGTTGATCATGGCGTTCATCACATTTTTAACGCGATGTTCGGCGCAGGGCCGTGAAGGTTATGATGCTGGCTTTGGTTCCAGATCGCAATCAAACACCTCTCAACATGAAAATCGATCACATCGATATCCGGCATTACCGGCTTCCGCTAGACCCACCCTTCAAGGCTTCCTGGGACCCGCAGCCGCGCACCAGCCACACCGTCACACTGGTGCGGGTGACCGCGGGCGACTTTGAGGGCGTGGGCAGCGGCGATGCCATGCTGGGGTTTGCCGGCTACGAGCACCTGTTCATCGGCCACGATCCCTTCGACATCGAACGGCATGTGCATATTTTGGACAACTTGCAGTTCATGTATGGCCGCATGTGGCCGCTGGAGGTGGCGTTATGGGATCTGATGGGCAGGATCAGCGGCCAGCCCGTGTGGAAACTGCTGGGTGGGCGCACCAACACGGTGCCGCTGTATGCCTCGTGCGGCGAGCGCAAGCCAGCCGATGCGCGTGCCGACAGCGCCAGGCAGCTGAAAGCCATGGGCTTCCCTGCGCTCAAGATTCGCTTTCACGCGGCCGATCCCAAGGACGACCTGGCCGTGGTGCGCGCCGTGCGCGACGCCATCGGCCCAGACATGGAAATTCTGGTCGATGCCAATCAGGGCTGGCAAATGCCGTGGGATGTCAGCGCGCCGTGGGACTTCAAGACCGCGCTATGGATGGCGGATGCGTTGGCCGAGATGGGCGTGTATTGGCTGGAGGAGCCGCTACACCGCCACAACTATCGCGGCCTGGCCCAATTGCGCCAGTGTGCCAAAGTGCGCATCGCCGGCG
>JBBQST010000401.1:0-4298 GCA_038213625.1 Thermoflexales bacterium | reverse complement strand
ACCCTGGGCGCGAGCGAGGATTCAAAATCAAAACCCAACGGGAATAAATTTACCCAGAACTACGACGGCATCGCCATTGACTATCGCGGCATGGAGCCAGAATTGCGCGATGACTACACCGAATTCATTCGCACCCTGGCTGCGGTCATGCACTCCATCGGCAAGCAGGTGATTGTGGTGGTGCCGACACCCGAACTCAACCCGGCCACGCCCGGCGCGGCGGGTCTGCAATGGGACGAAGGCGTGTACGACCTGCGCACGCTCTCGGCATTGGCCGATCAGGTGCATGTGGATTTGTGCTATGCGCCCACTGTGCTGGCAGGTGGTCAGCTGAACGACCTGATGCAATGGGTGGTGAGCCGGGTGAACCGCCAGAAGTTGCAAATTGTGTTGCCGACCCTGAGCATGCGCCAGGGCGAACAAGCCGAATTGCTGAATCTGGATGAGGCGATGAACTCGTTCTCGCTGGTGGGCAATGTGCCGGCTGGGCAAACCCTGTCGCCGGGGTCCACCCTGCAATTACATCTCAAAGTCGATGGCAATACCGATGTGACGTTTGATCCAGCGACCCAGACCTATTTCTATACCGTCGCCGGGGCCAACGGCACACAAAACACCACCTGGCTGGGCACATCGGCCAGTCTGCGCTACCGGCTGCACGTCATCGGGCAATACCATGTGCGCGGCGTCACCGTGCGTGGCCTCATGGTGGCGGGGAACGATGCGGCCATTGCCGATGTGTTGGGCGACTATGAAGCGCAACAGCTGAATCAAACCGCTTCGCCGCCAGCGCTCCAGGTCAGTGTGCAACTCAACACCACCAGCGCGACCCGCACGCCCAATGATGCCAGCGTTAACAACACCACCATTGACGTCAAGCTACCGGATGAGCCGGGAGAGTACGAGATCGTGACGAGGGTGAACGGTGTCAAAGTCGTCAACACCACACCGCACACTGTGCAGGTCGCCGCACCTTAAAGCCAGACCCGATTTGTTCCATGAGCCGATATTCTTTTGATCCCAAGTTAGACCCCAGCCGCGACCGCAACCGCCGCATGGCCATCGGCGCAGTCAGCCTGCTGGCCGCCATCGTCGTCGGCGTAGCCTTGATCGTAGTGGGCTGCAACACCCTGAACCGCCCCGGTTCGACCACGGCCACCCCCACCCCCGGTGGCGAGGGCGGCTTCAAACCGTCTGTCACCATCTTTGCGCCAGGCAGCGCGCCCAGTGCGCCCCTCACCGAGACCCAACCCGGCGGCGCGCCTGTGGATCCGGGGAGCAGCGGCACTACGCCTGATGTGGCGGCCGCACCCACCACAGCCGCCGCGCCGATGGACCCACGCGGCAAGATTGAAGGCATTCCCGATTTCTCGTGCCCCGGCCCACGCCCGCCGCCGACCACGTTTGGCTACGGCATCCAGAGCAACTGGCCGGTGGGCGATATTGGCTTTTTCAACAGCGTGATGGCCGAGAAGTTGAAGATGAACTGGACCAAGGCCCAGGTTCGCTGGAAGGACTTTGAGCCGCAACAGGGCCAGTATGAGCCCTACAAGTGGCAGCTGCTGGATGCGTTCACGGCCGATGCCAACCAGAAGGGTTTGAACATTGTTTATGGGATTCTCAGCACGCCCAACTGGGCTCGCAGCGTGACCGACCGGGAAGGCCCGCCGGACGATTACAACGTGGCAGCGGCCTTCTTCGAGAAAGTGCTGGCGCGCTACAAGGGCTGCGTTCAGGCGGTGGAAGTGTGGAACGAGATGAACATCGACCGCGAGTGGACGGTGCCGTCGAAGCAGATTAACGCCACCGACTACATCAGCTTTTTAAATGCGGTCGTGCCCAAGATTCGCGAGATTGACCCGCAGGTGACGGTGGTAATGGGCGCGCTGTCGCCGACCGGTTTTGAAGCGCCGGGCCAAAGCGTAGACGACTTCACCTACATGGACCAGTTTGTGGCGGCCGGTGGCGTGGCCCTGGTCGACTGCATCGGCGTACACCTGAATGGTTATAACCTGCCGCCGCAATATGAGTGGGACGAAGGCTACAACGATCCCACCGCGTCGTTCCGTGGCCCCTTCCCCGACGGCACACCGCACCACTCGTGGTCGTTCAAGAGCACGCTCTACGGCTACTACAACCGCACCAAAAAGCCGCAATGCGTCACCGAGTTTGGCTGGGCCAGCGCCGAGAACATGGACGGCGAGCCCATCGCCGGCTTCGAGTTTGCCAAGGACAACACTGAGGCGGAGCAGGCGGAGTGGATCGTGCAGGGCTTTCAGATCATGAAGGACAGCGGCTTCACCAACTGGGGCATCGTATTCAACCTGGACTATGTGCAGAAAGACGGCCTGCCGTTTAACGAAGATCCCAACGCGCCGTACAGCATCACCCGGGCCAACGGCGCGCCTCGACCCGCTTTTGATGCACTGGCCGACATGAAGAAAGATTAGGAAAGCGGTTGGCATGGAGGCTTTGGCCGGCTCCGGCCCGCAAAGGGGCTCGCGAAGTTGGTTAAAGCCTCCATTTCATCGACTCCATCCAGGCAACACATCAAGGAAACACAGGCATTCGCACTATTTTTCACGCATTTTTGATTGGGCTGGCAGGATTATTGGCGGCCTGTGGCACCCCATCTGCACCCACACCCACGGTCGGCCCGCCACCGCCACCCACGGCGACCGCATGGCCGCGTAAACAACTGCCCTCACCCGGCTACGGCTTCGAGGCGTATCTGTGGTGGAAGCCCGAAATCGCCACCCGCGACCTCGGCCTCATTCGCGAGGCCGGCTTTGAGTGGGTGAAACAGACATTTCCCTGGCGCGACATCGAGCTCGAGCAGGGCCAATACGACTGGAGCCGGGCCGACAATATCGTGTCGCTGACCGAGCACTTTGGCCGCAAGCTCATCGTGCGGCTGGATCGCGAGCCGCATTGGGACATGCGCTATCCGTTTGACGGCATCATCGCAGCCGGCCCTCCCAAAAACCTGCACAATTTCTTCTACTTTTGCAGTGTCATGGCCACGCGCTACAAGGGCCGGGTGGCGGCGTATCAAATCTGGAACGAGCCCAATTTGGCGCGCGAGTGGGCCAACCAGCCGCCGAATCCAGCCGAGTATGTGGTCATGCTCAAAGGCTGCTACACCGCCATCAAACAGGCCGACCCCGATGCACTAGTGATCAGCGCCGGCCTGTCCCCCACCGGCAACGGCCTGCCCGCCGCCATGCCCGACACCGATTTTCTGACCGGCATGTATGCGGCTGGCGCAGCGCCGTATTTCGATGTGTTGGGCGCACATGCGCCGGGGTTTAAAGCAGCGCCAGAAACCCCGCCGGAGCAGGTGGCCGAGGATGAAAGCCTGGGCGGCCAGCGCTTCTTTTGCTTTCGCCGGGTCGAGGATTTGCGCGCCATCATGGAGCAGCACGGCGACGCCGCCAAGCAGGTGGCCATTCTCGAATTCGGCTGGACCACAGACACCCTCCACAAGGATTACGCCTGGTTTGCGGTCAGTGAAGAAACCAAAGCCGACTACATGGTGCGCGCGTTTCAATATGCCAAGGCGCATTGGCAACCGTGGATCGGGCCGATGATTGCGCTGTCGATCCCGCAGTTCGACTGGACGCCGGACAACGAACAATACTGGTGGGCCGTGGTTGATCCGGTCTACCCCAACACCCAGACCCGGCCCGCCTATGAGGCATTGAAGGCGATGCCGAAGTAGTGCAAATTTGCGAATCAGGGTCAGGTGTATTTACGGTCACTATCCACTAATAAAATCACCTTCCCGTCCACCTGACGGCCCTCCAGCAACCGATGGACCTCGGCCGCGTCCTTAAGTGGCAATGTGCAAGCGATGGGCACGATCAGCCTTTTCTCGCCAGCCCATGTCAAGACATCCCGCGCACGCCATAGCAAATCTTCACGGCTGGCGGCATAGTCATTCAGCGTCGCCCACGTCACAAACAACGAGCCTCGATTTCCAGTGCCGGTGATGCCCGAAAGGCGGTTGATATCGAAGGGTGGAACATTGCCGCTGGTCAGGCCGAACAACACCAGATGACCTTTTGCACGCAGAAGATAATGGCCTTGTTGCGAATCAAAACCTGATTCGCTTGCGGCACAGGCGTTGGAATTTCGGTGAGCCGGAGCACCTCAGGTCCACCAAACACATTCAGAATCATCGCTTTCATTTTGTGAGCAGTGACAAAAACGCACCGGGAAACATACCGCGATATTCAACCGCGCCAATATCACACGCGTCGGCTCGCATTGCGCCGCGCTGATCCAGCGGCGAAGTG
>JBBQST010000400.1:0-4367 GCA_038213625.1 Thermoflexales bacterium | reverse complement strand
CGGGGGGGCGTGTGTTCCCCGCTAATGCTTTTTTATGTTTGATTTTACGTTTAAGGTCTACTTAATCTTCAATTTACTCTTCTACGACAACAGCGCCCTCAACTCAAACTCGGCGTCCGATACAGCACCTCACCCCTCACCTTGATTTCGGTCTCGACCAGATACGGCTTGAGCTTGGCCAGGTCGATCTGCATGCCCAGGCCGGGTGCGGTGGGAATGGACACATCGCCGTTGGCATCGCGCTCCACGTGGTTGCTGGTGATATCCAGGGCCAGTTGTTTCGGCTCGGTGGGGTACTCGCAGATCACATCCTCACGCAGGCCGGCGAACGGCTGCAACGAGGCACTGAGCGCGAGATGCGAGGTGAAGGTGTGGTTCACATAGGTGATGCCGCGCTTCTGGGCATCATCGGCCACCTGCTTGGCCACGGTGATCCCGCCGATGCGGCCCGCGTCAATTTGAATGTAGCCGACCTCGGCATAGTCCATCATGTGCCGGGCCATGTAGACGTTGTGCGAACCCTCGCCGGCAGCCAGCTTGACCGGGCCACAACGCGCTGCCAGATCACGATGCGCCTCAAATGCATCTTTGACGAAGGGTTCCTCGAACCAGGTGGTGTTGCACGCCTGCAAAACAGGCACCCGCAACGCCGCCGCTTCCACATCATCGCCAAACACGGTGCCGGCGTCGATCAGCAACACGCCGTCCGGGCCGATGCCCTCGCGCGCGGCTCGCACCTGATCCACATCGGCCTGCACGCCATGCCGGCCAAACGGCCCCCAGCCAAACTTCACGGCGCGGTAACCCTGCTTGCGCGCCGTCTGGCCCTTGTTCAAGGTCTCCTGCGGCGTGTCGCCAAATAGCACCGAGGCATACGGCTGCTTGGGGTAGACCTGGGTAGTGCCCAACAATTGCCACACCGGCGCACTCAGCTTTTTACCCAGCAAATCCCATAGCGCCATGTCGATGCCGCTCAGGGTGTGATCGGCCTGCAACAGGTCGTAGCTGTCCTCGCGCACCTTGTTGCCGATGCGAGCAATGTCGCTGATGTTGTCGAGAGCCTGCCCCAGCACCGAGGCCTGCACCGGCTTGCAGGCACTGTGCGACATGGGCGCGATCATGCTGGCAATGGAGACCAGCGGCGCGGCCTCGCATTCGCCCCAACCCTCGTAGCCGCCGGCGCGCACGCGCACCAGCAATGCATCCTGGCTGCCATCGCCGATGTCCAACACTTCGGGCATGGACAGATAGAACAGGTCGACCGATTCAATTTTCATGCGGCCATTGTAGTGAAGTGAGTCGCATGCAGATGAAACAGGCGTCAGTTCCACGCGCTATGAATCCCAGCGTAATGTGTGGATTGAACTCACACAGCTGATAGGTCAGCGTTGGATCGGCAACTTCGCATGTGCCCAGGCCATCATGCCGCCGCTCAGGTTGGAAACCTGGGCAATGCCCAATGCATTGAGCTGCCGGCACGCCGCCATGCTGCGATTGCCGCTGCGGCACACGACAATGACTTCCTGATACTCGCTCAATTCCTGCCAGCGTGAGGGAACGGTCCCCAGCGGCATCAACTTCGCGCCCTGGACATGGCCGCTGCGAAATTCATCCGGCTCGCGCACATCAATCATCACCACGCCCGGCTGCGCCAGCTTGCCCTTTGCATCCGCGGGAGAAATCGAGGCAATCCCAGAGCCAGTCGAGGATGGGGTCGTGAAGAGCATTCTTAGTTTGTTTAGCATTTCAATTTTTGTAATCTCAGCAATGGATTGCCTGAAATTTTCTGATTTTCACCACAAAGACACGAAGAGGCTTAAAAAGTTTGCTTGTGTGTCTTGTGGTGAAAAACGCCTGGTAATCCGTCTCAGTTATTGGGAAATGAAATTTGAGCTATTTCTGCCGCAACGCCTCGGCAACACGATCGAGTCTGGTCTGCGCTTCCTCGGCAATCGGTGTTAGTTCTGGCCGTCCCACAAAGCCCAGCATTTGCAGAGGATCCACGATTGACACCTGGATGTGTTGGTCATCCATCTGTGCCACAACCACATTGCACGGCAACAACAAGCCCACTTCGGGTGCCGCTGTCAGGGCCCTGTGGGCCAACCCCGGATTACAGGCACCGAGGATTTTGTAGGGCCGAAAATCAACGTTCAGCTTGGTCTTGAGCGTCGATTGCACATCAATCTCGGTCAGAACCCCAAACCCTTCGGCCTTGAGCGCGTCTGTGACACGGCTTACTGCCGTGGCGAAATTAGTTTGTAATTGAACGATTTGTCCGAGTTCATTGGTCTGTGTCATCATCTACCTCACGTTTTATTTGTAAATCCGTAACTACTCAGGCCTTTTGGACAGGATGAACAGGATTTACAAGATTGGGAGAGGATTTCCATCCTGTAAATCTTGTAAATCCAGTCTCAAAATCCGGGGCTGAGCAGTTGCGTAAATCTAAAATTGGCCGCAGATATTTACGGCCCGCTGACCACGGGTAATCCATTGGCCCGCCAACTGGTCAGGCCGCCGTTCATGCTGGTCACCTGGGTCAACCCCGCTTTGAGCAACACGTCACGCCCGGCCTGGCTGCGATTGCCCGACCGGCACACCACCACGATCAGTCGGTCTGTGGGCAATTCAGAGATCCGGCCTGGCAACTGACCCAGCGGAATCAGGGTTGAATCCGGCATATGAAACTCATTCCACTCCGAGGGCTCGCGCACATCGAGAATGTATGCGCCGTTGGTGCGCAACTGCGCCGCTTCCTGAATGGACACTTGAGTGGCAACCTGATTCATGGCCGTTGGCTGGGTGGTCGCAGGGGTAGTGGGTGCCGCCGTCGGTGCTGCTGCGCTGCCACACGCCGTCAATAGCGCGGTCAGCACGACGGCACCGGCAACGCGCTGCAAGTTTAGATTTGTCAATTTGTGCATGGATGAATATCCTTTTGAGTAGCCAGTAGCCAGTAGCCAGTAGCCAGTAGCCAATTTACGCGTGTCCAAACGCATCACACGATGAGTTTGCCAACGTTGTCATAGAGCAGAAACATGGCCAGTCCGATCACAAACACTGCGAAGATCTGGCGCAGCCGTTGTGGCTGGATGAAACGCGTCAACCGCGCACCCGCGAAAGTGCCAGCGATGCCGGCTGCAGCAAACATTAGCACCACCTGTAGATCAATCGCATCGCCCAGGTGACCCAGCAAACCGGCCAGACTGTTCATGGCGATGACCACTAGCGATGTGCCCACCGCATGCCGCATCGGCAGGCCAACCAGCATGACCAGGGCTGGCACAATCAAAAAGCCGCCGCCCACCCCCAAAAAACCAGTCAGGGTTCCCACGACCGCGCCCGACACCAACGTCATGCCCAACCCATGGGCCGGTTGCTCTGCTTGCTTTGAGAACTTGCTCACCAGCATGAGCGTGCCCACCACCAGCATCAATGCTGCAAATAGAATCATCAAGGTGGTGGGGGCAAACATTTTTGACCAGCGCGCGGCCAGAAAAGACATGGCCATGCCGGCACCGCCAAACGTCAGCGCCACCTTCCAGTTCAATGTGCCCTGTTTGTGGTGAAAGAGCATGCCGCTGAGGCTGTTGGCACCCACAATGACCAACGAAGCCGTGACGGCGGCGCGCGGATTTTGGCCCACCACATACACCAGCGCGGGCACGGTCAGAATGGAACCCCCGCCCCCCATCAACCCCAGCGCCAGACCGATCACAAAACCCAGTGCGATGTCGATGATCATGGTTTAGCCAGCCACAACGGCTGCCTCATGGGAAAGAGAAAGGCCGGTTTCGGTGGGCAGCCAGGTGGTCCAGATGTCTGTGCCATCCACCAGATTCAGCACATTGGCGAAGCCCTGTCGGCGCAACACACTGGCTGCGATTTGGGAGCGATACCCGCTGGCACATTGCACCACCACCGGCTCGTTCTGTGGCACCTCGGCCAGGCGATCCGGCAGATACCCCAGCGGAATGTGCCTGGCCCCGGCGATATGCATCTCGTTGAATTCGCTGGCCCCGCGCACGTCAATAATCGTCAGGCCATTGTGCAGCAGGCGCTGTGCCAGCGCTCTGGCCGTAATTTGCGGCAATTGCTCGGTGCGGCCTGCGACTGCATCCGGTCCAAAGACTCCCGCAATCGTGTCGATTCCAATCGCCTGCAATGCCTTAATTAAGGCTAATTCCCGGCTTTGATCCGCATCAGGCACGATGAGATAGAGCGGTTCGTCGTATTTCACGAACCAGCCCACATAGGTGCTGAAGTTGGCGTCGGTGGCCGGCACACTCACAGTGCCGTGCACATGCGCACGCGCATAGTCTGGCCCACTGCGCAAATCGATCACCAGGTGGCCGGCCTGGAGC
>JBBQST010000399.1:0-4374 GCA_038213625.1 Thermoflexales bacterium | reverse complement strand
GTTGGGGGTTACAACAGATCGAGGTCTTCAGCTCGCCGGACTGCCGCCGGACGGTCGTTCACCCCGAGCTTGGTGTAAATGTTTCGGATGTGGGTGCGCACGGTGTTGAGAGACACCACAAGTTGGCTGGCCATTTCCGGCCCGCTTAAGTGGGTGCCGAGCAGCCGAAGCACCTCAAGTTCACGTTCGGTCAACGGCTCGATCAAAGGCTCAATCGAAGACTTAATCGAAGCCTGCTTGATGGGCGTTTTGTCCTCAACCTTGCCCAAAGCTGTCAAGAGTTGACGGACATAGTGTGGCGCGGCCCCGTGCTTCGCGGTCACCTCCAGCGCCACCTCCAACAGCTGCACCATGGGTGGGCCTTCATCCACAAACATGCGAACGTAGCCTTCTGGCTCAGCCAGCGTCAGCGCGCGCTTCAGTGGCACGAGTGCTGCTCCAATATCGCCATGCGCCTGAAAAGCAAGGGCCTGCAACACCAGGATTTCGATGATGCTTCTTGTGCGCGCGCCATCTTCCGCCACTTGCAGGAGGCGCTCCAGAAATCCTATTGCATCAAGAACGGAAGCGTCGGCACGGCCGCGCTTATATGAGGTCAAAAGCACCCTGGCCAGCGTGATGTGCTCGAATTCGTGCAGATAGCCGAGCTCGTCATGGCTGGACAGGCCTTGCTCATGCACCCAATCGAAGGCGTCATCCAATCGGCCCTGGGCCAACCACACACGGGTCTTCATCGCCGCGATGGGCCGCACGTTGGGGAAGTAGTCGCTGACATACAGACGCTCGGCCTCATCGAGCAAATCGAGTGCGCCGGCCAGATCGCCCTGGGCCTCTCGTATATGCGCCATTGCCACGCACCAGCGATACGGGTTTTGGGCTAAGCCGATGACCTCACCGAGTTCGTTGCTTCGCAACAAGTGCTGGGTGGCGGCATTCAGATCGTCACGCTCCCGGTAGAGCGCGCTCATGCCCACATGCATGTCTGCCGCGCCGCGCAACACCGGCGCGCCTTGCGCCGTCGCCAGATGCAATCCTCGCTCATAGGTGCGCATGGCCTCGCGCAGGCGGCCCTGCCCAATTCGTAGATCCGCCAGGGCGATGGCGCAACCGATCGCGTCCGAGACGTACTCAACCCTCAGCAGCCTCGCCATGCACTCGGCATACGACTGGTGGGCTGCATCCAAATCCCCACGCGTCCAATACACGAGCCCCAGAAACCCCGCGGCCGATCCGCGCCGGAGATGGTCATCCTCAGGCACGAGGTCGAGCGCTCGCTGAGCGTGTGTCAAGGTGCTCGCCACATCGCCCTGGGCCAGGGCAATTGCGGCCCGGTAGATGGCGATTGTGCCCGCCAGACCTCGAAATTCCGCTTCATCCACGACGACCATGGGTTGCGATGGCTCCGGCTCGGCTGCGGGGTTCAGCCATCGTTCGGCATCCCGCAGTCGAGTCTCAACGCCCTCAAGCTGGCCGCTAATCAGTAACGCCCCAACGTAGTGAACACTGAGGACGGGCCTGATGCGCAACATCGCGTCGGGCAGTGCCATGAGCCAGCCCCGTAGTGTGGTCTCCTGTCGGCTCTGGCGCATGGCGGGCAAGGCCAGCTCGACCAGGTCGGCTGCGCGCGCGAAATCTTTGGCAGCAAACGCGTGGCGAATCGCATCGGCCGGCAAACCCTGCTCGGCATACCACGCGCTGGCCCGCAGATGCAGGATCGGCACTTGGGTCGGCTGCTCCTGCAGCAGATGGGCCGCGAGCACATCGGCAAACAGGCGGTGGTAGCGAAACCAGTGGCGCTGATCGTCCAGCGGCACGACGAACAGGTTGCCGCGCTCCAGCGCATCCAACAGCGCCGTGCCATCGGTCTGGCCGGTGACTGCATCGCATAGCGGGCCACTCAATCGGTCGAGCATCGAGGTGTGGAGCAGGAAGTTGCGCACGCGCTCAGGCTGTCGTTGCAGCACCTCTTCGACGAGATAGTCCACGATGTAGCGGTTGTTGCCGGCGAACGCCTGCACGAACTGGGCCACGTCTGCACGCCCGCGCATTGATATTGATAGGGCCGCGAGTTGGAGGCCGGCGATCCAGCCTTCGGTGCGCGTTTCCAGTGCCGCGATGTCTGCGGCCGAGAGGTTGAGCCCCATCGACTGGTTGAGAAAGTCGGCGGCCTCGGCGGGCGTAAAGCGCAGGTCGGCGGCGCGCAACTCGGTCAATTGGCCTCGAACACGCAAGCGGGCCAGTGGCAGTTGTGGATCCTCGCGAGTGGCAATGACCAGGTGCATTTGAGATGGCAGTCGCTCGATGAGAAGGGCGAGGGCATCGTCAATCGGTTTGGAATCGATGACGTGGTAATCGTCCAGCACGAGGACGAACGGGTCTCGGACGATGCTGATGTCATTGAGCAAGGCCGTCAGAATCGCCTCGGTGGGCGGCGGCTGAGGCGACTGGAGCGCGCGCAACACCCCTTCGCCTAGATGTACTGCAATTCCTTTGGCGTCGTTCAGGGCCAGCGTCTGCAAAGCCGCCACGAGGTAGGTCAGAAAGCGGGTGAGGTCGTTATCGCCTTCGTCCAGCGACAGCCAGGCCACGGGGCGTCCGCAATCGGCGAGCCATTCACTGACCAGGGTGGTTTTGCCAGAGCCAGCCGCGGCCGAGATGAGGGTGAGTTTGTGGCGCAACCCCGCGTTCAACTGCTCGATGAGGCGCGGGCGGAGGACGGCGTTAGGCCGTGGCGGGGGGATGTAAAGCTTGGTGGCGAGAATAGGCGTGGACAATGAATCATTATAAGAACGAAGCCCATGCATTCGTGCGGCGATTTGAAATTCGCGAGAGATTTGAGGCAATATCACTTCGTTTACGGCCGGGCGATCCATGACGAGGGGCGTTGCCCAGATCCTCGCATTTCCATGCCTACTGCTGAGACTTAATTTCGTGCTGCGCACCTGTTGTGAAATGCGCCACCATCTTGAGCGTCTGCACAACATCATTGGGGTCCAGCTGCGCGTTGTAATTGAGCCGCCCCTCCCACGCCCGCTCAATCAGGCCGGCCCACGCCTTATCCAGTGAGGTTTGCGCCCACTGGGCCGCAATTTTTTTGGAGACGACGCGGCCGTGTTGAAGCGTGTACAGCACGCGGCACAGCGTTAGCACGATATAGCTTTGGTAACCCCGGCTGTTGATCGGGCCGGGTGCAGCCCTGCCCCACTCTGCCAGCGTGTCGCGCATTGCACTGCGCAGCGCATTGGGCGAGACAGGGTCAATCAGGGTGTGCGGCGGTAGGCCCAACAGCACGATGCCTTTCTCGCGCACAATCGCAAGATGCGGCAGCCACCACGGCCCATGTTGCACCCACTTCAGCGCCTCGCCCAAGCCGCGCTCGATGTTGGGGTGTCGTGCGTGGGTCGGGTCGTAGCGGCGCAGCGCTTGCGCCGAGAGGTAGGTGCCTTCGAGTTGAATCGCCCACGGCGAGGGGCCGGCATTCATCTGGGCGTGCATGAGGCGCAACGTTTCAAACGTCTCCGCCGAAATGTCCTCGTCGGTGACCGCGACAAAGTCAATATCGCTGCTCTCGTCAAAATCGCCGTTGGCCAGTGAGCCGTCCAAATACAGCGCGACCAGATGGGGGCCGAGAATGCGCTGCATGTGGGTTTGCAACTCGGACAGTATGGCGTTGACATCGGGATAGGGTGTGGGCGGCATCATCATCGGCACTCACCTTTTATACTCCCGCCACGCGTGCAGCCTTTCAGGATTAGATACAACCTAGCTATCTGCGGTGCCGTGCACGCCTTGAATTCCAATCAGGCATTCAATCATTTCCAGATGCCGATTGTCATGGGTCATCCAGGCTCATGCCGGTTTGGGCATAGCCCAGGCTCTCGGTTTCCATGTCCCAACGGGCGGCTAGACCCTCTGTTTCCCACAGATGGCTTCCCCGTCCATTGATCATCTCTTGAAGATAATCGGCCCAACGTGCTAGATGTCACACATGGAAACCGATGGATGGCGTGGTCTTATTCGGCGTCCAGACTATTTGCGCATCGGTCAGGCCGTCTACAAGATCGAGCCTATCTTCCTGTGTGGCACGATATTGCGTGGAAATCTCAGCCATGATGCTTTCAGACATTTACTTCTTCCCTGCACAACGAGAAGCCGACGATGCTCCCGGCTTTCGCAACATTTCAGGATGCGCTATGGATGATCATAGACGTAGAAGATGTAATCTTGAGACGTTGTTTTGACGTCCAGATCGTTGAGTAATCTAAGAAGTTGGGCGCGATGATCGGTGCCGTGATTGACCACGTGAAGAAGCACCTGCCACACGATGAGGTCCCGGTCTTCATCGGGTTCCTGGATCGGCTTATCGAACAACAT
>JBBQST010000398.1:0-4384 GCA_038213625.1 Thermoflexales bacterium | reverse complement strand
TGGATCGAGAAAAAGCTCCAAGCGCTCACGGGCGGTCAGGCGGCCCTTGGCCCGTTGGGCGGCCAGTTTGTTTGCACCGCCTCCTTGCTGAGTTTTTTCACGTAGTTTGCGCAGTTTGGCGATTTTCGGATCGAGGTTTGGCATGGCGAAAAGAAAGTGCGGGAATAATGATTGTGAGCAGCAGCACAAATGATATGAATGCTGCAAAACCAAGGGTCTGGAAGGATTCGGTAGAGCGACTGAACAGAAGCCGGTCGGCCCAGGCGTGTGTCTGATTGAACACAGCGGCCAGTATAGCTGCCCAGGCGGCCCAATGTTGCTTTAGCAGCGTCGCAATCGTGCAAACGGCAAACACCACGGCCCAGCCCGCGCTCGTCACGGCCACATACACATAGGAGGCGGACCCAGGCACATCGGGCAATTGCACAACTTGTTGCAGCGCCAGCACACTCCGGATGAGGTTGCTGATGCAAAACACGGCCAGCATGAGCGGCAATACTCGCGGACGTGGGTGCGAACGATGGCCGCCTGGGGTGCTCGCGTTCCGAATGTGTCTGCTCATGTCGTGATCAGCCGGGCCATCTGCTCGGCCACCACCGGCCCCCACGCCAGCCCATAGGGACCCATGCCGATGGCATAGAACACGCGGCCAGGTAACGGAGCCAGGGCCGCGCCAGGGATGGCTTCGCTGTCCAGCTTGCCAACCAGCGGCGTTCCGTCGCGTGTGACCGTGGTCACGCCACTTTGCCAGAGTTCGGTGTGCTGGCTGAGGCCGGGCAAATGCTGGGTCAGAAAGTGCTGAATGTTTTCATTGGGCGTGGTCTGGCCCATGGCGCGGCTCTCGTCCCACTGCCAGGCCGCAATGCGCAATCGATCATCATCGCCCGGCAGGACGACCAGATTGCCGCCATCCACCACCCACGGCAGTTTGGGTAGCTCGGATTCCAGCTCATCGCCGGTCATCGCGCGTTGTTGGGCGGCAATGCCCTGCAACAGATGCGACGTCCACACCGCGCCGCGTGCAAACTGGACTGAATCCGCCAGATAGGGCGAGAGCAGGCCGCTGTAGGCATTCGTGGCCAGCACCACGGCATCGGCACGAATGGTGTAACCCTGGGCCATGGCCAGCATCTTATTCGCATTGGCATGCCACTCCAGTTGGTTCACCTCGATGCCCGCGTGCACGGTGACGCCGCGATGTTGCAGCAGCTTGGCCGTCAGCATGTCCACATCAAACGTGAAGCCGGCATCGATGGCCAACCCGCCGCCAAAGCCGCTCGGCACGACTTCGATGCTGGTCTCCCACCGCAATTGGCCGGTGGCTTTTTTGGCCGAAGCCGATGCAATGGATCCAATGGATGCATTTGATCCATTAGATGCATTAGATGAGGTGTTGGATGACGCGGTCACTGGCGCGCTCGATAGCGCATCCTGCAAGCTGAGCCAGGTGGTGCGCAGTGCATCGGCCCCACGCGCTGTGCTGGCCAGGTGTAGCACCCGGCAGGGCGCGGGCATGACGCCGTGCTGGGCAGCCAGTTGCGACAACGCTTGAACCGCCTGCAAGGTGGCCGCGATGTGCGCGGGGCTGGGCATGGGGGTGGCCAGGCCGAGCGCGCGCCGCGTGGCCCCACTGGCCACCGGCAGCGCATCCACCACACTCACCTGAGCGCCCATCTCGGCCAGCTTGGCCGCAATCATGGCACCGGTGAAGCCGGCACCCACCACCAGAATATCCGAGTTTGGCATTAGCGCTTAGTGTATTCCATTAACATGCCGTCATGCCAATGGCGGGAAAGTGAGAGGCTGGTGGCAGCTAGCTGCTAGCCGCCACCAGCCCGCCTCCAGCCACCGCTTACTTCTTCACAGCCTTCGTCGTGCGCTTTGTTTTGGGGGCCGGCTCGGGTGCATCCTCGCCGTTGAGATAGGCCAGCACTTCCTCGGCGTGGCCTTCGGGCTTTACCTTCTCCCATACCTGCTCCACAATGCCATCGGCACCAATCACAAAGGTGGCGCGGGCCGTGCCCATGTATTTTTTGCCATACATGTTCTTCTCCACCCACACGCCGTAGTCGTTGATGAACTTCTTATCGGGGTCGGCCAGCAATGGGAAGTTCAGCGAGAACTTTTTGGTGAATTTGCCGTGCGAATCCACATCATCGAAGCTGACGCCGAACAGCGGCACACTCAGTTTGTCAAACTTGGGCAGGTTGTCGCGAAAGTTGCACGCTTCCACCGTGCAGCCCGGCGTGTCATCGCGCGGGTAAAAATACAGCACATAGCGCCTGCCTTTGAGGTCGCTGGACTTCACCTCGCCGGCCGTGTCAGATTGCAAATCGAACTCAGGTGCAGGATCACCCACTTTCAACATTGTCAGATCTCCTATGCAAAGACTCAAGACTCTTGACTCAAGAATCCAGCGGCTCGCTCTTCTGCTCGCCCTTGTTCATCCGGCGCGGGTTGGTGGCTCGGACGCGAGGCTCGCGTTTCTTGAACACTGATTTGGTCACCTGCGCCGCAATCTGCCGGCCACGCTCAAGCGCACGGTCATAGACGATCTTGAGCGCGTCGCCGTTGATGCGGTCGCCGGTGACGCACCAGCGGTAGACCACTTCGCCAGTGGCGTAGGTGCCGGCAAAGGCGACAGCGACTTTGGGGATGATGCCCAAACCCGGCACCAGCCCGATCAACCCACGCGCAATCTGGCGGAAGATGAAGCCGCTGCCCACTACGGCTCCCAGTTGCGGCATGATCTCGCGGAATTCCGCCGTCATGCCCATGGCCAGCGTAATCTTGTAGGCCATGATGGCCTGGTTTTTGGTGAGCACCAGAATGTCGGCGGCATTTAATGGAATGGTGGCAATCGGGTTGGTCTCCAGCACGCCGGTGCCGGCTGAATAGACCGCGTTGGCAAAGGCCACATCGTCGATGAGGCCGCGTGCCACCGCTTCGCGAAAGGCTGGCAGGTGCCGGGCCAGTGCCAGTTCGTCAATCGCCTTGAGCTTGCGAACGGCCTTGACCAGCTGTTTGATCGCGTCGGCTTCGTCCAATGATTCGTCGATCAGGTGAATCGTGATGGGTTCGGCCGGCAGCCAGTTGGCCCGCAATGGCAATTGCACCCCATCCTTGTCCTCAATAAACGCCACCACCACCGGGATCTTCAGGCGATCCAGCTGCCGAACCAGCGCCAGTTCGGCCTCGTTCTCGGTGCGTTCGTTGGTGATGATGACGACGACATCGGCGATGTGGACATCGGCTTTGGAGCTTGTGAGTGTGCCGATGACAGATTCGCGCTCGGCAAACGGAATCGAGATGCAGGTGCGCACGCGCGGGGTCTCGTGTTCGCGCACACCACGATACATCAGCGCCGCCAAATGTTGAGCCATCGGCTCATCGCGGCTGACAAAAACGAGCGTGAAAGGGGTTTCGGATGTGATGCGAATGGGACGCACGTCCACTTCGCGCAGGACATCCAGCAGTGAACCTACACCGCCGGCAAGTGAGGCAATCGAGGATTTTGCTGGCACAGATGAGATAAACGAGTTGGGGATCGTTAAAAAAGCGAAGGTGAAAGGACGGGCATTACACGCAAGAACGAAGCGTTGAGAATGAAATCAAACCGTCGGGTCACGATTCGCTTCGATTCTCAACGCGTCGTTCCAAGACTCAAAACACCCGCTGCGCGACCAAGGATCGACGCAGCCATTGATTTACAGAGGCTTCTGTTCGTTCTGGGTCGGCGTTGTGGGGGGCAGCGTGGTCGTGGGAGGCAGGGTCTTGTCATCATCACCCTGAATTCCCTTGCGGAACTCGCGGATGCTCTTACCCAATTCGCCACCGATTTTGCCGATGCGGCCCACGCCGAACAACAAAATGACGACCACCAACACAACGATGATTTCTACAGGTCCGATGCTAGGCATAATTTGTCAATCTCCTCAAGAATGGTTTGATCCAGGGCTTGCGTAACAGAAGGGCAGGTGAGAAACACACAGACCAAACTACACACGTGTTTATCCACTTGCAGCCTAGGCTGTCCGTAAGACATTTTAAGTTCAGCTTTCAAAACACAGTCACACAATCTTCGCGGTCAATACGCACCTCATTCGCGCCCTCAAAGCATCTTGAGGTCATCAAACCCGATCGAACCTACGGCCAACACAACTTTCATTCCAGTTCACAACAATTTCACTTGAACCCATGTGAACGCATCCGGGCGACTATCGCCGCGACCAGCGCCCGCACAGCCACACGCTTGCCAAACATTATAGCCCTTGCCTTTTAATGTGCTTTCCGCCGGGACATCCTTTTCTGAAGGACCTTTTCTGAAAGGCGTTTCTAACCGGCCTTATCAAACCCCGATCCGAAAGCATTATGGCCGTGTAAT
>JBBQST010000397.1:0-4395 GCA_038213625.1 Thermoflexales bacterium | reverse complement strand
CCGACGTTACCGTAATTGGGAGGTCTGGATTCCCGCCTGCGCGGGAATGACGGGGTTACTCAACGACTTCCCTTGGACGGTGCACCCACTTAAGGAATTGACGTTTTGAAATGTGGCTATTACTTTTGAGCACTAACTTAGAGTCAAGAGTCTTGCGCTTACGCCGGCTTGCCAATGTAGTACGGCTTGTGTCCCGCCACACTCGCATCGTCCAGCGCCGTCGGCAATTGCGCGCTGTCAAACCCCTCGGCCCCAACCTGCTTCACCATCACCGGCCCTGGAATTTTGGCTTGCAAATCGTGGTCGTCGGTGAGCACGTAGCCGTCGCTGATGGCGCGCAGCCAGCGAGCCACGCGGGTCAGCTTGTCGCTCGGCACCGCCAGACGATAGGTCGCGCCCAGGTTGGAGATGATGGCCGGCGACATCGGCACGCCGCTGCGCTCGAGCAGCCACGCGGGTTGGGTCTCCTCGGCTTGCAATGCAGCCACGTCGCTGCTGAACACATACTGCATGAACGGCCGTGCATTCTCGCCGCTGACTTCGAGGCCGGAGAGGGGGAAGACGGAGGACGGAGGACGGGGGACGGACGGTTGCGCTCCGTCTTCCGTCGCGGCGTCCGCGCCGCACCGTCGCGGCGTCCGCGCCGCACCGTCGTTCACTGCCTCCCACACATGTGGATATTCGACCTGCGGCGCGACACCATTTACACCGTCCACGCCGGCCTTGGCGCATAGTTTGCTGACCCGCTCGGCGCTGTTGATGAGCGCGTCGAAATCCACCTTGGCGCGGAACTGCAAGGTGCCCTTGGCTGTGGTCAGGGTGAACGGCCTGGCGGTCTTCAACACGCTCGCAATCGCGCTGGCAATCTCGCTCATGTCGGCTTCCTTGAGGCCGCGTTGGGTGACCCAGGTCGTGCCGAGGCGCAGGGCGCTGGGACGGGTGGCATCGCGGTCGCCGGGGATCGTATTGCGGTTGCACACGATGTTGATCAGATCGACCACCCGCGCGGACACATCGCCCATGAGGGCAACGCCGTTGTTTTGGGCGATGCTCTTGGTGTCGACCACGACCATGTGGGTGTCGGTGCCGCCATGCACCACGCGCACGCCTTCGTGCTTAAACCCATCGGCCAGCGCCACGGCATTTTTGACGATCTGGTGTTGCAGCGCCTTAAACTGCGGGGTCATGGCCAGCTTGAACGCCACGGCGATGCCGGCCACCTTGTTCATGTGCGGGCCACCTTGCATGCCGGGGAACACGGCCCGGTCGAGCTTCTTGGCCAGCTCCGAGTCTGTGGTGATGATGACGGCACCGCGTGGGCCGAGCAGCGTCTTGTGGGTGGTGAACGTGGTGACATGGGCGATGCCGACGGGGTTGGGGTAATCGCCAGTGACGGCCATGCCGGCCGTGTGCGAGATGTCGGCCAACAGATATGCGCCGACCTCATCGGCGATCTCGCGGAACTTCTTGAAGTCGGGCGCAAATGGATATGAGGTGTAGCCGGCGATGATCATTTTGGGCTTCTCGCGCAGGGCGATGGCGCGAATCTCGTCGTAGTCCAGGCGCTCGGTTTTCTCGTCGACGCCGTAGAACACAATGTGCTGGTGTTTGCCGCTGTGGTTGACCGGGCTGCCGTGGGTGAGGTGGCCGCCGTGCAGCAGGTTCAGGCCCATCACCGTATCGCCCTGATTCACCAGCGCCTCGTAGACGGCGGTGTTGGCGTTCGCGCCGGATAGCGGCTGTACGTTCAGGAACAACTGCTCCGGCGTCATCCCCGGCGGACAAAATGCCTCGGCCCCGCGCCGCTGGCACACGGCCTCCAAGACGTTGTTGTATTCGGCACCACGGTAATAGCGCCGGTCGGCATAGCGGCGGAAGAACGGCATCTGCCAGTCATAGTCGAGCAGTTGGGCCTCGGTCTGGCCGTGCATGTCGGCGTGCGGATAGCCCTCGGCATACAGGTTTTGCAACACGCTGCCCTCGGCCTCGCGCACGGCGGCCGGGGCCGTGCTCTCACTCGCGATCATGATGAGTTTGGCGTACTGGTGGGCGTGCTCGTGCTGGATGAGTTGGGCAAGGGCCGGGTCGACTTCGGCGAGGGTGCCGCGAACAAGAAAATCGCTCATGAGTGTGCTCCTGGTGTGCTGTTAGACGTTGACGCCCGGCCCAGACGAACGACCTTGCGCGAATGTGTGATTGAGCGCGATGCCTTCCCAGTGGTCGTTTCCACACTTTGCACACAAGCAGTTGGAGTGCAGTTTCGTCAGTCGGCGCCGCGTTGGAATTTCGGCTGGGATTTTAGCAGGGTGGATGGTCGTCCGTTGGCATCCAGCAACGGATGAGGTCTTTGGCAGATTTGATCTATATTGCTACGCTGAAAAAAAGATGCGGTACCGCTTTCACAAGTGCTGCTCAGCCCTATAATCCTCGATTGTGAAATACCTATACCCTGCTGTTACATTACTGCTCTCCATCCTCTTTTCACTCAAACCCTCGCCGGCTCTGGGCGCGCCGGCCTTTGGCACGCCAACTTTTGGCGCAGAGCCTCCGCCCAAAAAAGTCACGGCCCAACTATGGCAGGTGGCGCAGGCAGTCGGCGTGGTCAATGTCATCATCACCGCGCCGGGCTATCCCGATCTGTCGCCGGCCGACCGCCTGGGCAGCAAGGCCGACAAAACCCGCTTTGTGGTGCAAGCTTTGTTGGACTTTGCGGCTCAGTCTCAGAGCCAGTTGCGGCAGGCCCTTTTGGCTGAAGGCAAGGATTACTACCCGCTGTGGGTGACCAATCAGATTGCACTGAAGCGCGCGACGCTGGCCGATTTGCAGGCACTGGCCGCGCGCGGCGATGTGGCTCAGATTGAGCTGGACGTGCAGGCCAAAGGCGTGCAGGATGTGCCGTTTGGCGCGCAGATTGCCAATGGCGTTTCGACCGTCGGCGTGCGCGATGTGAATGCGGTCGAGTGGGGCGTGGCACGGGTGCGCGCGCCGCAGGTGTGGGCGCAGGGCTTCACCGGCCAGGGCATTGTCATTGCCGATCTGGATACCGGCGTGCGCTGGGATCATGATGCGCTGAAACCGCACTATCGTGGCTGGAACACGGCTACGTTGACCGCGACCCATGATTTCAACTGGTTCGACCCGGTGGCGTTCAGCCCCACGCCGCTGGATGATCACGGCCACGGCACCCACACCACGGGCACGTTGGTGGGCGATGACGGTGCCGGCAATCAGGTGGGTGTTGCGCCGGGGGCGCACTGGATCGCCTGTCGCAACATGAACGTCGGCGTGGGCAGCGTGGCGCTGTATACGGCCTGCTTTCAATTTGCACTCGCGCCCAGCGATGTCAACGGCAACAATCCCAATCCTGAGCTGGCGGCCGATATCACCAGCAACTCCTGGGGGTGCGCCCTGAACGAGGAGGGCTGCATTTTGCCGTCGGCATTGGTCACCGTCACGGATGCATTGCGCCATGCCGGCATCATGGTCATTGCCTCGGCCGGCAACAGCGGCGCTGGGGGTTGCAGCACGGTCAATGCCGCACCAGGCGCGTTGAACCAGTCCTTCTCAATCGGGGCCACGGACATTTCGGATGCGATTGCCAGCTTTAGCAGCCGCGGCCCTTCGATGTTTACCGGACGGCTCAAACCGGATGTGGTTGGACCGGGTGTCAATGTGCGCTCGACGTATCGAACGACAACCACAAGCTACAGCTTCCTGAGCGGCACCAGCATGGCGGCGCCGCATGTGGCCGGTGTGGTGGCGCTGTTGTGGTCGGCCGCGCCGTGGTTGCGCGGTCAGGTGGCCGAGACCGAGGATATTTTGCGGGCCAGTGCCCAACCCATTTCCACCGTCCAAACCTGCGGCGGTGTGCCGGCCAATGCCACGCCGAATAACACCTTCGGCTACGGCATGGTGAATGCCGAGGCGGCTGTGCAATATGCGCGTGCGCATCAGTTCCGCTATCGTATGCCCATCGTGTCTCGCTGAGATTCGATTACACTCGCCGTGTGAACCTATGTGCTGCCTGTGCCTCGCGCTCGTGATTAACAGCGGGTCAGATTCGGATTTTAGACAGAATCAGTAGTTAAAAATGGGTGGCAGAATCTGAACGGATTTTGGACAGAATGACAGAATTTACAGAATCAGACGCACTAAAAATCAGTGTATTTTGTTCATTCTGTCCAAAATCCGATCCGTTCTCAGAATTAAAAATCAGCTATGACAACAAACCTCAAAGACGGTGAGTTCTACACGTTGGAAGTGGCCGGCGTCACCCGCCATTTGCCGCTGCTGGAAGTGGCGCCGGGTGTTCGCATCGCGGTGATGAATATTCTGGGCGATACCGAACTGATTCAAGCGTCGGCCAAGGCGCTGGTGCCGCTGCTGCCGGCCAGT
>JBBQST010000396.1:0-4404 GCA_038213625.1 Thermoflexales bacterium | reverse complement strand
TGGGTGATGAATCTCTATGATCGGCGGCTCTATCGTCTGCCTGTTGGCGTGCCGGCGGTTGCACCAACAGCGGCCCAGGTCGTGTCATACACCCTGCCCACGCCAGCGGCCGGGCCGACCGGTTGCGTCGCCCACCCACAGACCGGGCCGGGTGAACTCAATCGCAATTTGCGCCCCTTTGCGGTCAAGGCCACCGCGACCAGCGAGGCCGGCTATGTCTATATCGGCATGGTGTGCACGGCCGAGTCGTCCAACCTCGCCACGGATTTGCGTGCGTTTGTGTATCAAATGGATGTCGCGACCGGGGTGTTCGCACAGGTGGCCAATTTCCCGCTCAACTACCCACGTGGGTGTGCGTCTCAGAACAACACCGGCGAGTGTGGCACGGCCGTCTGGATGCCGTGGGTGCCGGTGCAGACTGTCAAGCAGTTCTACCCCTACGACGAATATTTCTACCCGCAACCCCTGTTCAGCGACATCGAATTTGATGATGCCGGCAACATGATTGTGAGCCTGGGTGACCGGTTTGGCCACGAAACCAGCGAGCAACGCCCGTCGCTGGGTGGCGCTCAAAGTCTGGATGGCGCGCCGGCCGGGGACGTGTTAAAGCTGGGCCGCAATGCCGATGGCACGTGGACGATTGAGCAAAATGGTCAGGCCGGTGGTTTGACCACCCAGGGTCAAAACTCCAATCAGGGGCCGGGTGGCGGCGAGTTTTACTGGCAGGATAACTTTCCGGTTGGCAGTGCCAACACCGGCCAGCACCAGGAAATCACCGTAGGGGGCTTGGCCGTCATGCCCGGCAGCGGTGAGGTCATGGCCTCGGCTTACAACCCAACCCCGCTGTATCAGGATGTGGATGGCAGGACCGTGTTTCGCACCACCGGCCCGGTCTGGTTCAACAACACCACTGGCGCGCGCAGCCGCTCATACCTGCTCACCGAATATGAGTTGGAGGGCTACTTCACCAAAGCCACCGGCATGGGTGATTTGGAATTGATGTGCAACGCCGCTCCGGTCGAGGTGGGCAACCGGGTGTGGTTCGACACCAACGGCAACGGCATTCAAGATCCCAGCGAACCGCCCATGGCCGGCCTTACTGTGCGTTTGTATGACCTCGGCAACAGCGCCATTGCCACCACGACCACGGACACCAATGGCCGCTACTTTTTCAGCACCGCGGGTCAGGACCGCATTCTGGGCACGGCCGATGATCTGACTGCGCGAGGCTTTAGTGCCAGCACGGCGCGCAAAGTAAATACCTATACCGTGCGGCTCGACAACCCCGACAACTATGGTCCGGGTGGGCCGTTGGAAGGATTGACGCCGGCCATGCCCAGTGTGAATTCCGGCCCCAACTCGGCCGCACGCAACTCCAAGGCCAGCATCGTGAATGGCTATCCCGCCATCACCTTCAGCACGGGTAGGAGCGGGCAGAATAACGACACCTACGATTTTGGTATGGCTGTGCCGGGCCAATTGAGCGGCCGGGTCTGGATCGATGCCAACCACGATGGCTTGCGCGATCCCACAGATTCAGGCGTGCCTAACAGTCTGGTGACAGTTCTGGGGACCAATGCCAGCTCGCTGATGGTCACAACCACCACCAACGCGGCCGGCGAATACAGCTTTGCCCAACTGCCGCCCGGCAATGTGTTGATTCAATTCACGGTGCCGCAGGGCTATACATTTACGTATCCGCTGGTGAGCGATGTGACGCGGGACAGCGACGTGATTGACTTTGCCAATCGCCGCACCGGGGTTGTGACAGTGCCGCGCGGTCTGGCGCAGATGAATGCAGATGCTGGTTTTTGGAAGCCCAGTCCCAAGGTTCGAATTCAAACCTTTACCAATGGAGACCCGGCCGACGCATTGCCCGGCCCCAGCATTCCCTTCAATTCACCAGTCAACTGGGGGTATTCGAACACCAACACCGGTGACAACACCCTCACCGAAATCAGCCTCATTGACGACCGGTTGGGGACGATTGCGTGTCCGGCGCTGACGCTGGCTCCGGGCCAGGCCATGGGTTGCGCACGATCCAATCTCGCGCTCGGCGGGCAATACACCAATGTCGCCACGGTCTACTCGTTGGACGGCGTCACAACCGGCCAGATCACCGACACCGACACCAGCCACTACTACGGCACCGTGCTGGCCACATTGCAGGTGAAAGCGCTGACCAACGGCGAGGACGCTGACGCCGCGCCTGGCCCTGTGTTGCCCAATACGTCGCCGGTCAACTGGACCTACCTCATCACCAACACCGGCGCAGTCACCCTCAGCAACGTCATCCTGAATGACAACCGGCTGGGTGCGATCACATGTCCCAAGACCACATTGTTGGCCGGTGAAGGCATGTCGTGTCTGCGCTCTGGCAAGGCATTTAGTGGCGTCTATGAAAACCGCGCCACGGTGACGGGTGCCTTTAATGTGCCAAACTTGCGCGGCGCGGTTTCGGCCGTCGATTTCAGCCACTATCAGGGTGTGCCTGGTGCCATCGTGCGCGGCACGGCCTGGTTCGATGTCAACGCCAATGGCCGCTTCGATGCTGGCGAGCCGCCCATGGCCGGCGTGCAGGTCACCTTGTATCTGGCTGCGAACAGCAGCGTGGCGGCGGCCGTGGCCACCACCGATTTCAGCGGTGTTTATATTTTCAATCAGTTGCTGCCGGGTAACTACATCGTGGGGGTGCAGCCGCCAGCGGGCTATCGGTTTACCACGACCCTGATCGGCGACAACAGCATCGACAGCGATGTCGACCCAGCCACCGGTCTCACTCGCATTCTGGCATTGGGTGCCGGCCAGATCATGAACGGGGTCAATGCCGGTATGCTCGCCCAAAGCGCCGGCTTGTCGGTGCGCGTCCTCACAAACTTCCAGCCTTCCTCCTATACGCCGGGGCCATTGCTCGAAGCCGGCACGCCCATCACCTGGTCCTATCTGATTTACAACACCGGCAATTTCACCTTGACCCAGATTCAGGTCGTAGACAGTGTGCAAGGCCCCATCACCTGTTCGCCCAGCCCCCTCGGCCCTGGCGCGCCGCTGGTGTGCGAAAAGTATGGCATCGTCGGCCTGGGTGTCTACAACAGTTCGGTGCTGGTCAGCGGCTCGTATGTGTCGTTGGTGCCGGATCTGAATGGTGAGCAAGCGGCTGCCTCGCCCAACACCGTCATCACCGCCACCGATCAGGCGCACTATGTGGGTGGCCGGGCCGACCTCGCCATTTACAAATCCGCCATACCCAACCCCGCACTTTCTGGCGTGGCCGTTGAGTTAAACGGCACGGTGACTTACACCCTGCTCATCACCAATGTCGGCACCTATACCGCCACCCAGATCGTCATCTCGGATGAGTTGCCGGCTGGGATGGCCTTCCAGACCAGCCTGGGCGATTCAGCGGCCACGCCCACGGTCGCGGGCCAGGGTCAAACCAATGTGTTGAATTGGGCGATCCCCGCGCTCGGTCCGGGTCAAAATCTCAAAGTCGCATTTACCAGCAAGGCGCTTTCCAGCCCGGCCAATGGTCAGACGACCTATGTCAACGTCGGCTATGTCGCTAGCAGGCAAACGCCCAGCGTTCGCAGCAATGTCATCAGCCATGCCCTCAGACCCACGGCCGTCAGTGTCGCTCGCTTTACCGCCTCATGGGAAGCCAATGGAGTGTTGTTGGAGTGGCGCACCAGTGTGGAACTGAACACGTTTGGTTTCGTTCTGCACCGCAGCGCAAACAATCGATTTGAGCAAGCCTCCAACCTGGGCAGGCTCATTCCCGCTACAAATACCACCGGCGGAGACTATGCCTACTTCGATAGCTCGGCGGATGCCCTCGTCAGTTTTTACTGGATCGAGGAAGTGACCACCGACGGCATTCCCGGCATGGTCTTTGGGCCCATCTCGGCCCGCACAGACAGCAGTGCGCCAGCCGTAATTGTGCCCGGCGCGAACACGGCCCCGGCCGCCAACAGTGCCGCAGCCATTGGCGGTGGCGTGGCAGTTCAACCGGTGCCTGTGGTGCCGCCTTCAAATGCAGGTGCCGGTAACGAGGCCGGCCTCGCTTTAGGCAACCCGCCCGCGCAGTCGCCCCAGGCCACTGCAGCGGTGAACACGGCAGCGGCCGGCAATGGTCAAAGCGCTGCGCCGGTGGAGTCGTCAGCTGTTGCAGTGCCTACGACTGTGCCGGCGGCCGATGCCACCCTGGCTTCCAATGTGCAACCTGCAAATGACTTGGCCGCGCCTGAAAATAATGGCACCCAGTCTGTGGTTGTGCCAACGGTGCCGGTGGGTCAGAAGGACGTGGCTTCGGGAATACAGGCACAACCGACCGAGCCGTTGCACGAATCTTCGGTCCAATCCGTTGAGGTCGCGTCCGGCCAACCCAGCGTGGCCAGTGACACCATT
>JBBQST010000395.1:0-4445 GCA_038213625.1 Thermoflexales bacterium | reverse complement strand
TGTATCTTGACGAAGGGCTGCGATTGGCTCGCGACGCCGGTGTCGATGAATACCAAACTTCCCTGCTGCATGCCGGCGGCGCAGCGGCTTATGCGCAGGGAAATATCAAAGACGCCTGTCAGCTGTATTTGCAGAGCATGGCGTTCGCGCAGCAGCAGTCTCAAACCGACCACATTCGAACGACCCTGATCGATATTGCGCAGATTTCGATAGCAGATGCGGGGGCGGATGCGGCCTCGATTGTGGAATGGCTGACCGCGGTCCAGGGTGAGAGCCGGCGCGCAGGCTATCACTTTCCCGTGTCCTATCAAAAGCGAATGGATGAGACACTGGCGATTGCAAGTGCGCGGCTTGGTCACACGGCCATGGCGTCGGCCATCGCCCGTGGGAACGCAATCGCCTGGGATGCGGCCATCCTGCTGGCACAAAGTGCCGCCGAGGTCATCGTCATCGGCAGTCCATCAAAATAAGGGGCTTGATTAAAAGGCGTGTAACAGGCGTCATGATCTGTTTCGCTGCCAACGGCGAGGGTATTCCTTCCTCAAGGAAATTGCGCCCGCCGGTCTCGCACGACGAGTATCACTATGCCATTTTGCAGACCGAATGGAATCAGATTTTAGACAGAATGACAGAATAGACTCAAAGCAGCATGGTGAGTAAGCCTACGCTTTGTTCATTCTGTCATTCTGTCATTCTGTCCAAAAAATTAAACCAACCCAATGACCCGAATATTATTCATGGGCACGCCGCAGTTCGCCGTGCCGTCCCTCGAAAATTTGATCGAGCACTATGACCTAGCCGCCGTGGTGACGCAACCCGATGCGCCGGCTGGCCGTGGCAAACACCTGGTCCAATCGGCGGTGAAGCAATTTGCGTTGAGCAAAGGGCTGCCGCTGTTGCAACCGGAATCGCTCAAGCCGGCCGAAGTGGTGGAGCAGTTGCGCAGTATCCAGGCCGATTGCATTGTGGTGGCCGCGTTCGGCCAGATTCTGCGCAAGGCCGTGCTGGACCTGCCGCGCTACGGCTGCATCAACGTGCACGGCTCGCTGTTGCCGCGCTGGCGGGGAGCCTCGCCGGTGAGCGCGGCCATTGCCGCCGGCGACGAGATGACCGGCATCACCATCATGCGCATGGATGTGGGGCTAGACAGCGGGCCGATGCTGAGCAAGCGCGCCGAGCCGATTGGCCCCGAGGACACCACGGCTACGCTGATGGACCGTTTATCCCACATCGGTGCCGATCTGCTCATCGAAACGTTACCCAAGTATTTCGCCGACGAGATCACTCCCGAAGGCCAGGACGAAAGCCTGGTAACCGTGTGCCGCCAGCTCAAGAAGGAAGAGGGCCGCATCGATTGGAACCTGAGCGCCATTGAAGTGGAGCGGCATGTGCGGGCGATGACGCCGTGGCCGGGGGCATTTACCAGCGTGGACGGCAAGCAACTCAAGATTCTCAAGAGCCGTCTCGGCATGCAGTTGGATCGCATGTTGCGGCCGCCGGGCGATCTCTTTTTGCAGGGTGACAAGGAGCTGTTGGTGGCATGCGGCGGCGGCGTGCTGAAGTTGCTTGAAGTGCAGTTGGAGGGCAAGAAAGCTGTGGCAGCGGCCGATTTTGCGCGCGGGTATGCCGCGTTACTAGGCCGCATTTTGAACTAAAGGATCGCTATGGCAGTATTCGCAATCTTCACCTACGGCGTCAAACCCGGCCGGCTCAACGACTTCATGGCCAAGCTGGGCGAAGCGGCCAGCCCCAAATTCAACAGCGCCGTGATGCCCAAATCCGCGCGCTTGTTTCGCAACGCCGTGCCCGAGCCGGACACCGACTCGCTCATCCTGATGATTGAATATGAGGACATGGCCGCCTACGGCGCGCGCACCGCGTTCGAGAACGGCAATGCCGAGTGGCGCGAGCTGTTCAGCAGCCAGCCGGATTCGCCGGAGATTTTGCGCTCGGTGCAGTTGTTGACGGAGTTTGGGCCGTAGACGGCGTTTTGGGCGGGACAAAGTGCGACCTAGCGGCGGCCGACCTTGACCTGGCCGGCGGCATCCATGAGCAGATACACCGATTCCTCCACGGGCGCGGCCACGTACGCTGCTGTGTAGACCAGCAAACCAATGCCAAGTCCGGCAATGAGCCAAAATGCCGCTTTGGACAATTGATATTGCTTCTTCCGAATGAGCTGGGCACTCGTGTCGGTCTGAGACAGAAGATGATAGCCTCGGGAAACGTAATGGTCGACTTTATGTTGCAGGGGGCTTTGAGCTAGAGCGAGCGTCATGATCCTCTTAAATGAAACAGCGATAGATGGGCCGGATTGTCTGATGCTTTTGGGGAATTGGCAATGGTCGTGCAAGTTCCAGAGGCATTAGACATTATTGGGAATAAAGATTTGCCAAGGTAGGGGCGAAGCATTCGCCTACAAAACTACAGTGAACATAGACTTTGGCGGCGAATGCTTCGCCCCTACGACAACGCGTTTTGTTATTCCCAATAATGTCTATTATTTCCATTTCAAGAAAAAATGAAAGCGGCGGTTTTCGCTTGAGTTCTGTCACTGTGCCTTCTCACGACTCGAAATGACGTATTTGCTGCGCTCTGAGCAAGCTATCGCATTCCACTTCATTTCGACACGACCGGACAACTTAATTTTTCACCTTAACCTTCACCGTTTAATTTTGGATACAATATCCAAGTGATCGCGACCCAACCGGCCACCAAGTCCACCACCCTCGCCACCCTGCGCGAGAGCCGCACCCTGACCCATCAAGTGGTCGAGCGGCTGCGCGCGGCCATCCTCAGCGGCCAGTTCGCCGGCGGGCATGTGTTGCGGCAGGAGGAGTTGGCGGCCCAGCTCGGCGTCAGTCGCATCCCCGTGCGCGAGGCGTTGCGCCAGTTGGATGCCGAGGGCTTTGTGCACCTGCATCCGCATCGCGGCGCCACGGTGGCCGCACTCTCGCCCGAAGAGGCTATCGAGATCTACGACATTCGCGCGGCGCTGGAAACCCAGGCCTTGCGGCTGGCTGTGCCACACATCACGCCGGCCATCCTGCACGAGGCGGCCGCGCTGTTGGACGAGATCGATGCCGCCACCGACATTGCGCACTGGGCGGAGTTGAACTGGCGCTTTCACATGCTGCTATATGCGCCGGCCAACCGGCCCCGACTTTTAGAACTCATCAAGCAACTCCACGACAACGTCAGCCGCTATCTGCGCAGCGCCATGGCGATGGAGAAATCGTTGGACGCCCACTCGCGGCCATCCCAAAAACAACATCGCGCGCTGCTGGCCGCCTGCAAAAAGAAGGACATGGAATTGGCGGCATCCATCCTGCAAGACCATCTCACGGCCACCGGACCTAAACTGGCCAAACAACTTAAAACATGGAAACCCTGATTCGACCTGTGACACGTTTGAATGAGCAGTTGGCTACGGATTCGTCGACGTCGACGTCGACGACGACGATTCTTGAGACTGATACGGACGTGCTCAAGAACATCGAGCAGCGCATGCTCTGGCTCAGCACGCTGATGATTCACTACGCCAACAATGTGCGGCCCAACCCCGACAAGACCAAGGTCGGCGGCCATCAAGCCTCGGCTGCCTCATCGGTCAGCATCATCACCGCGCTGTATTTTCACTTTTTGCGCTCGGGCGACCGGATGATGATGAAGCCGCACGCCGCGCCAGCGCTGCATGCCGCGCTGTATCTAATGGGCCTGCTGGACAAGAAATATCTGACCATGCTGCGCCAGTTTGGCGGCTTGCAAAGCTACCCCAGCCGCACCAAAGACCCCTTTCAGGTGGACTTTGCGGCCGGCTCGATGGGCCTGGGCACCGCCACGCCGATCTTTGCCGCGCTGACCAGCGAGTATGTGAAGGCCCACTTTGGGGCCAGCACGGCCGACCGGTTCGTGGCCATCGTGGGTGATGCTGAGTTGGACGAGGGCAACCTGTGGGAGATGCTGATCGACGACACGTTGCGGGCTAATCTACGCAACGCCATTTTCATCGTCGACTACAACCGCCAAAGTCTGGACCGTGTGTTGACAGGCGTGCGCGCCACCAAACTCAAAGCATTGTTCGATGCGTGCGGCTGGAACGTGATGGAGTGCAAATATGGTGGCCAACTCCGCGAGGTGTTTGCGCGGCCGGGTGGCGAAGCCCTGCGCCTGTGCATCGACGACATGGGCAACGAGGAATATCAGAGCCTGATTCGCAGCGAGCCCGCTGTCATTCGTGCCTCACTGGCCCGCCAGGAAAACGGCTCATCCATCACCCAATGCATCTCGACCATTCCTGACGAGGACCTGGCCGGCGTCATCTCCAACCTGGGCGGCCACGACATCCCCGACCTCATCCGCGCCCTGGAAACTGCGGCGCAGCAGGATGGGCCGAGCGTGATCTTCGCCTACACTATCAAGGGTTACGACCTGCCGCTGGCCGG
>JBBQST010000394.1:0-4448 GCA_038213625.1 Thermoflexales bacterium | reverse complement strand
CCAAGCTGGCCCAGGGCAAGCCGGCGTTTGTGGATGATGCGCCGCAGCCGGGCATGTTGTATGCGGCCATGCTCACCTCGCCGCACGCCCACGCCCGCATCACCGACATCAATACCGCGAAGGCTGAGGCGTTGCCGGGTGTTCACGCCGTGTTGACCTATAAGAATATCAAACGCGTGATCTATGCCTCGGGCGGCCAGAGCTATCCCAATCCCCCACCCTATGACCAGGTGAGCCTGGACAGCAAGGTGCGCCACGTCGGCGACCGCGTGGCTGTGGTGGCGGCCGAGACGTTTGAGATTGCGCAGGAAGCGTGTGAGTTGATCGAAGTGGCATACGAGGTGCTGCCGGCCGTGTTCGATCCCGATGAAGCCATGCAAGCTGGCGCGCCGATCATCCACGACGAGCCCGACGCCATCGCCATCAAAGACCCGTCCCGGAATATTGTGGCCAAGCCGTATGCGCTGGTCGGCGACATCATTAAAGGCTTTGCCGAAAGTGAAGTCATTGTCGAGCGCGAGTTTCGCGTGTCGCAGCAGCAGCAGGCCAGCATCGAGCCGCATGTGTGCATGACCTGGTTTGATGAGGACGACCGGCTGATCGTGCGCACCAGCACCCAGGTGCCGTATCACGTCCGGCGCATGCTATCGCCCCTCATTGGGCTGCCGGTCAAAAAGATTCGGGTGATCAAGCCGCGCGTCGGCGGCGGCTTCGGCGGCAAGCAGGAGATGTTGATCGAAGACCTGTGCGCGCATCTGACGATGGCTACGGGCCGGCCGGTGCGCTTCGAGTACACCCGCGCTCAGGAGTTCACCAGCGCCCGCTCGCGGCATCCTCAACGTGTGGTCATGAAAGCGGGCTTCAAAAAGGACGGCACCCTGCATGCCCTGCGCCACTATGTGCTCGGCAACACCGGCGCATACGGCACCCACGGCCTGACCGTGCAAACCGTGAGCGGCCTGCGCGGCCTCAGCACCTACAACTGCCCACACCGCGAGTTCGTGTGCGACGTTGTGTATACGAATTTGCCGACACCAGGCGCATTCCGTGGCTACGGCGCGCCGCAAGCCGAGTTCGCGCTGGAATGTTTGATGGACGAAGCGGCCGATGTATTGGGCATCGACACCATTGAGCTGCGCCGCAAAAACTGGGTGCGCGTGGGCGACCCGCTGCCACTGGCCAAAGCGCTGGGCGAGGCGCGCGAGGGCTTCGACCAGATCGTCAAGAGCAACGCGCTGGAAGAGTGCTTCCAGCAGGGCATGGCCGCGACCAATTGGGAGAGCCGCGATGAGTTTGGCGGCCGGGACTTGATTGTCGATCCCAAACGGCCCAGCATTCGGCGCGGCCTGGGTGTGGCCGCGTGCATGCACGGCACCGCCATTGCCGGTCTCGACATGGGCGCGGCGTCGGTCAAAATGAACGATGACGGCTCGTTCAACGTTCTGGTCGGCGGCACCGACATCGGCACCGGCAGCGACACCGTGGTGGGCCAGATCGTGGCCGAGACGCTGGGCATTCCGCTCGACGACATCATCATGTATTCCAGCGACACCGACATGACGCCGTTCGACACCGGCGCATATGCATCCTCAACCACGTTCATTACCGGCGGCGCGGCCAAGAAGGCGGCCGAGCAGGTGCGCGAGATGATCCGCGAGGTGGCCGCCTATATGTTCGATCACGGCTATGGGGATGTGCATGCGGGGGTGGCGGTGGCAGTCAGAGACGACGGACGGCCGACGACAGACGGCAAACCGTCGTCGGTCGTTCCGTCGTCCGTCGTCCTCCGAGATCGCAGAGTCACGGCTCCCGACGGCCGCTTCGTGACGATGGAGCAGGTGGCGTTGTATGCCACGCACCAGGACAACCAGCACCAGATCATGGCCACGGCCAGCCACATGAGCTACGACAGCCCGCCCCCGTTTGGCGCGCAGTTCGCCGAGGTTGAGGTGGACATCGAGACCGGCCAGGTGACGGTGAAGCGGCTGGTGATGGCGGTGGATTGCGGCGTCGCGATCAACCCGGCCACGGCCAGCGGCCAGATCGAGGGCGGCAACCTGCAAGCGTGCGGCTACGGCCACTGCGAGGAAATGCGCTACGACGCAAATGGCAGCGTGCTGACGACGCGGCTGGGCCAATACCGCATCTATAGCGCCGAGGAATCGCCGCAGCTCGAATCGATTCTGGTGCAGACCTACGAGCCTAGTGGGCCGTACGGGGCCAAAGCCGTGGCCGAGATTCCCATGGACGGCGTTGCACCGGCGATTGCCAACGCCGTCTTTCACGCCACTGGCAAACGCTTCCACCAGATTCCACTGACGCCGGAGCGGGTGTGGCGCAAGTTGAATGACCTGGAAGATTCGAGTTGGTTGATGTAGTGGGTTAGACCCTTCGGGTGGCGCATGAACGTACAAACTCGCCCAGGCTCGATATGCGCCACCCAAAGGGTCTGGCTTGCGCAAGCCCAACCCTGCTTCGTGCTTCACCTCGGCCCCATCCCGCCGCCCGCAAGGGTGAACACATCACGCTGATCGCGCCTCGCCCTCTACGTCTGCAATCTGATTTCTGACGTCTAACATCTCTCGCTCTCGTCCCATGAAACTATCCAAACTTTTCGGCACCACCCTCCGAGATGTGCCGGCCAACATCGACGCGGTTTCTCAACAACTGTTGCTGCGCGCCGGCTATGTGCGCCAGATCTCGGCCGGCATTTTCGCCTATCTGCCGCTGGGCTATCGGGCGCTCAAGAAAATCGAAGGCCTGATTCGGCAGGAGATCGATGCGCTGGGCGGCCAGGAAATGTCGATGCCGGTGGTGCAGCCGGCCGAGTTGTGGCAAAAATCGGGCCGCTGGACCGCTATCGACGACGAACTGTTGCGTTTCAAGGATCGCAAAGACCACGACATGGTGCTGGCCATGACCCACGAAGAAGTGGTGACCGAGTTGACGCGCAGCGAGATCGCGTCCTACCGGCAACTGCCTCAACTGATCTACCAGTTCCAGACCAAGTTTCGCGACGAGGCCCGGCCCCGCGCTGGCCTGATCCGCGTGCGCGAGTTTGTGATGAAAGACTCGTACTCGCTGGATATCGACGAGGCCGGCATGCGCCTGCAATATGAGGCCCACCTGCACGCGTACCAACGCATCTTCGAGCGCTGCGGCCTGCCCGTGCTGGCCGTCGACAGCGACAGCGGCATGATGGGCGGCCAGCAAGCCCACGAGTTCATGTATCTCACCGACATCGGCGAGGACACCCTGTTTGTGTGCGATGACTGTGGCTACGCCGCCAACAAGGAAGCCGCCCGCTTTCGCAAGCCCCCATTCACACCGCACATCGACACCTCCGACACTTCTCCCCACACCCCTGACACCAACCCCACACCCGCCATCGAAAAAGTCGCCACGCCCGACACGCCCACCATTGTGGCGCTGGCCCAATTGCTCAACGTTGATGCGCGTCAGACTGCCAAGGTCGTGTTCTTCACTGGCGAGTTTGCGAATGCGCCCAGCAAGTTAATCATGGCGGTTGTGCGCGGCGACCACGATTGCAATGCCGTGGTGGTGAAGAATCTGGTGAACGCCAGGTCTGTGCGCGCGGCCACGATTGACGAGATCGAAGCGGCCGGTGCCGTGGCCGGTTACGCCTCACCCATTGGCCTGAACCGCAGCAAGGCGCTGGTGGTTGTGGATAACCTCATCCCACAAGAGGCGGGATTGGTGGCCGGGGCCAACGAGCGCGGCATGCATCTGCTAAACGTGTTATATGGGCGCGATTACGAGGCCGATCACACTGGCAATCTCGCGGCGGCATTCGAGGGCGCGCCGTGCGATGTATGCGGCCAGCCGTTGCGCATGGTGCGCGGCGTCGAGGTCGGCAACATCTTTCAGCTTGGCACGCGCTATTCGATGGCGTTGGGGGCGATGTTTGCCGATGAGCGCGGTCAGCTTCAGCCGGTGGTGATGGGCTCGTACGGGATTGGCTTGGGCCGCGTGTTGGCGTGTATTGCTGAAGAACATCATGACGACAAGGGCTTATGCTGGCCGATGGCAGTGGCGCCGTTTCAGGTGATGCTGGTGTCGCTGGCCAAGAGTGCCGAGTCCAAAGCCGCGGCCGAGCAGGTGTATGCGAGCTTGCGTGCGGCCGGCATCGAGGTGTTGCTCGACGACCGCGACATCAGCCCCGGCGTCAAGTTTGGCGATGCCGATCTGATTGGTCTGCCCATACGGCTCACCGTGTCCGAACGGTCATTGAAACAGGGCGGTGTGGAATTGAAGCTGCGTCAGGCGGCTGGGGTGGAAATAGTGTCCATTGATCAGATTACAAGCCGGGTCATGGAGATAATTGCGGCCATTTAATTGACCTGTGTAGTTTGTGAAAAGGAGATTTTGAGCGCTATGGCAGAACTATTTACCATCGACAATTTGATTGCCCTGGTCACCCTGGCGAT
>JBBQST010000393.1:0-4460 GCA_038213625.1 Thermoflexales bacterium | reverse complement strand
GAACTGGACGGCCGTGAGATTCGTGTGAACGAGGCCAAGCCCCAGGAAGCCCGCACCGGTACCGGTGGCGGCGGTGGTGGTGGCAGCTTCGGTGGTGGCGATCGCCACGCCAGCCGTGGTGGCAACCGCCGCTACTAGTCTACGCCGAAGTGAGTGATTCACTCGCTTCTCACATAGACAACAAAAGACCTGCTCTTTCGAGCAGGTCTTTTTGCTTTTCCTTTCAAACGGGGAATTTAGACAGAATGAACAAAATAGACAAATTGAAGTGCATGTCTATTTTGTTCATTCCGTCTAAATTCCCCGTCTTAGCATTCTTCAATCACGGGTTAGATGCCCTCGCGTGCCATGAGGGCGGCCCCGATGACGCCGGCCTGTTCGCCCAGCTCGGCCTCGACAATCCGCACTTTGTCCAGATCAGCCCGGTTGATGCAGTTTTGTTTGGCCACCTCAGTGATCTGCGGCAGAATCCATTTACCCAGGCCCTCGACCACCCCACCCCCGTAGATCAACATTTCAGGATCGAACGAGTTGATTAGACTGGCCGCATGCAGACCCAGCAAATAAGCGGCGCGTTGCATTACTTGAATCGTCAGCGGGTCGTTTTTGGCCACGGCTTTGGCCAGCACGCTGCTGGTCACGGCCCCGCCCTTCTCGACCATCAGCTCCGGCAGCACGCTTTTGCGGCCGGCCAACAGCCCAGCCCGTAGATCGCGCTCGATGGCCGTGCGGCTGGCCAATGCCTCAATACTGCCACGGATGGCTGCGTCGCCCTGATACGGCCCATCAGCAATCGTAATGATGTGGCCGATCTCGCCGGCGCTGAAGCGTTGGCCCACCAGCACTTTGTCGTTGATGATGATGCCGCCACCGATGCCAGTGCCGACGAAGATGGCGATGAGGTCGTGCACGCCACGGCCCGCGCCCTGACGATGTTCACCAATGGCCGCCACGCGCACATCGTTGGACAGGGCCACATTGCAGTCCTGCCACGCCTTCAACTGCGCGGCCAGCTCGATATTTTTGAAGCCGGGCAAATTTGGTGCGCTCAGCACCATGCCGCGTTGGTTGTCCACCACGCCAGGCGCGCCCAGACCAATGCCAGCAATGTCGCGCTTGGACAGCTTGGCCGTGGCCACGGCCTCATCCATGGTTTGAAGAATGCGGGCAATGACTTCCTTGGGGCCTTTGTCGGCATGTGTCGTCTTTTTGGCGGTGCTGATCACCTTACCCTTATCGTCGACCACGGCCACCAGAATTTTGGTGCCGCCCAGGTCAACGCCGATCGTGAATTTTGTTTTTGGCATGATGATTGAAGAAGAGTTGTTAGTCGTTAGTAATTAGTCGTTAGTAGTAGACCTTGATCTCCAATCTCAACTAAAAGCTAAAACTAATTACCAACGACTAATTACTAATAACTTCATTTAAAATCGCACAACTATGCGCGTTCCGATTTCGTGGCTGAAAGATTACGTTGATGTGAGTTTAACGGTGGCGGAGCTAGCTGAAAAGCTGACCCTCGCCGGTTTGGAAGTGGAGAAGATCGAATATCTCGGTTTGCCCGGCAGTGAACTGCCGTGGGACCCCGACAAAATCTATGTGGCGCAGGTGCTGAATGTCGAACGGCACCCCAACGCGGACAAATTATTGCTGGTCGATCTGGATTATGGCGCACCGGGTGGCGACGCGCGCCAAATTCGGGTGGTGACCGGCGCGCCCAACCTCGAGATCGGCACTGCCGGCCAGAAGGTGGTGCTGGCACTCAAGGGCTCGCGACTATACGACGGCCATAAAGAGGGCAAGGTCATCACCGTGCTCAAAGAGGCCTCGCTGCGCGGCATCAAAAACGACAGCATGGTGTGCAGCGAGAAAGAGCTGGGCATCAGCGACGAGCACGACGGCATCATTCTTCTGCCGGACGATGCGCCGGTGGGTACGCCCCTGGCCGATTACTGGGGCGATGCCGTGCTCGAAGTGGCCATATTGCCCAACACCATTCGCTGCGCCGGCATGATCGGCATCGCGCGCGAGGTGTCGGCCATGACCGGAGCCGCGCTGCGCTACCCAGCCATGAATTTTGTGGAGGATGCGCCGGAGCAGACCCGCGACCTCGTGAAAATCGAGATTCGCGACCCCAGGCTGAATCCGCGCTTCACGGCCGGCCTCATCAAGGATGTGAAACTTGGCCCCTCGCCGATGTGGCTACAGCGGCGCTTGCAACTGGCCGGCGTGCGCGCCATCAACAACGTGGTCGATGTGTCGAACTATGTGATGCTGGAGCTGGGGCATCCGACGCATGCGTTTGACTATGAGCGGATCAGGGATGGGGAGACCGGAGACGGAGGACGACGGACGGGTGGAGAACCGTCGTCCGTCTCCCGTCTTCCGTCTCTGCTCCCCAAACTGGTCTATACGCGGCTGGCGGAGCCGGGCGAGACGCTGGTGACGCTGGATGGCGTGGAGCGCAAATTGCTGCCGACAGATATCGTGGTGTGTGATGCACTTGGCGCGACGTCGCTGGCCGGCACGATGGGCGGCGCGATCAGCGAGGTGCAGAGTGACACGACGACAGTGCTGTTTGAGGTGGCGTCGTGGAACAACATCAGCATTCGCCGCACGGCCCGGTTTCATGATTTAAACAGCGAGGCCAGCTTCCGCTTTGCGCGCGGTTTGCATCCCGATCAGGCCATGCTGGCCCAGAAGCGCGGCCTGTATCTGTTGCAATCACTCACCGGCGGCCACATTACCCACGGGATTGTGGATGTGTATCCGCAGCCGGTGACGCCGGTCCAAATCACGCTCGATCCAGCCTACGCCCATCGCATCATCGGCATGGACATTCCGGTGAGCGAGATGGTGAGGATATTGAGAGCGCTGGAGTTTGAGGTCGAAAAAGTAGAAAAGGCAGAAACCAAACCGGGCAACAGCGACCTTTTGCCTTCTGCCTTTTTCCTTCGCGTCCGCGCGCCCAACCACCGGCTCGACATTGAGGGGCCGCATGATCTGGTGGAGGAAATTGGCCGCATCTACGGCTACGACCGACTGCCGGCCACCCTGATGCGCGATGAGCTGCCGGCCGCGCCGGGCAACCCGCAATTGACTTTTGAGGAACAGGTGAAGGACAGCCTGGTCAACGAGGGCTTGCAGGAGATCGTGAGCTATCGCATGACGACGCCGGAGCGGGAAGCCAGGGTGTTCGTGCCCGGCACGCCAGTGGATGACCGGCCCTATGTCGTGCTCAAAAACCCGATCAACCCCGAGCGCACCGTGATGCGGCACAGCCTGATGGGCAATGTGCTGGACGCGCTGAGCGAGAACCTGCGCCACCACAAACAGGTGCGCCTGTTCGAGGTGGGTAGCGTGTATCTGCCGAGCGAGGAGGGCAACAACGGCGCGGGGCGCCTACCCGACGAGACGCCGCGGCTGTGCATCGCCCTGAGTGGCGCGCGCGACGAGGCCAGTTGGAACGCCACAGCCAAAGACACTGCACAGCCGATGGATTTCTATGATGCCAAGGGCGTGGTCGAAGCCTTGCTGCAAAGCCTGCAAGTGAGCGGCGTGACCTACGAGGCGGTCGATCATCCCGCTTTCTTCCCTGGCCGCACCGCGGCAGTGAATGTGGAAGGCCGCGGCAAACAGCCCGGCATACGTCTGGGTTTGTTTGGCGAATTGCATCCTTTAGTACGCGAGGCATGGGGACTGCCAGACACGCCGGTGCTGGTGGCCGACTTTGATTTGAGCGCGGTGATGGCCGCAGGTGCGCAGGGAATTCTGGTGCAGGATATTCCACGCTTCCCGGCCGTGGAAGAGGACCTAGCCGTGATCGTGAGTGAGGACGTGTCGGCGGCCGAGGTGGCCAAGGCGATTCAGCGCGCTGGCGGCAATCTGCTCAGCGACGCGCGGCTGTTCGATGTCTATCGCGGCGAGCAAATCGGGGCGGGCAAGAAGAGCCTGGCCTACTCACTCACGTATCAGGCCGAGGATCGCACCCTCAGCGACAAGGATATCGAGAAAGCGCGCACCAAGATTATTCGCGGGTTGGAGACGAATCTGGCCGCCACGATTCGAAAGTAGGACGGCCATCGTTTTAGAGGAATTCGCACATCGCCACAGCATTCCTGCGAACACGGGAATGCCGTGGTTGTTTTAGGACTTTTTGTTCAGGGTTCTCAACACAGCGCATAGGCTGCCCCAAGCCTGGGCTAATGTGCTTCAAATATGGGGCAGGTTCACTAAGACCCAGTCGCGTGTCTGTAGCACACGCGTGAGTGTGCTTGCAAATATCAACGGGAAACATGGCTGCATCGCGACTATTAGTCTGTCAAAGGAAAGACTTTATGTTACAACGTCATCCCCGCGGAGGCGGGAATCCAGACCTTCCATCACCTACTGAGTTGGGGTTACGCCTAGATTCCCGCCTCCGCGGGAATGACGGCCTTGTGAAATTGTTTACACTCAGG
>JBBQST010000392.1:0-4465 GCA_038213625.1 Thermoflexales bacterium | reverse complement strand
CCAGGCATTGGGCGCATTCGCCCACAAGTTATGCGGCGCATACGCAAAGCTGGCCGGGTCGCGAAACAGTGGACAGCCGCCCTCGCGCGGCACACCGGGGCTCTCGCACTCGCCAAAGTCGCTGATCATGGTGTATTCATTCTGGTGCACCGGCGAGGCGCGCAAAATCTCCTTCACGCCGCCACTCATGCCGCTGCACATCAGGGCCGTGTCAAAAATCAGCGGCAGCTCCTTGTCGATCAGCCGGCAACTGCGCACCGAGCCGACTTTTTCCGGCGCATTCGTCAAATACAGCGCGGTAAAACGAGTGATGCCGCCCTCGACATAGTGCTCGACCACCACATCGGCCGCTTGCAGTCCCGTTTGGGGCCGCACCTCAATCGTGTTGGCCAATTTGATGAGCAAAGGGCGGCGATTTAAGGTGGCCTCATCGGCCGGCAAACCCGTGAACGGATTGCTGCCGGGAGCCAGCGTCGGCGCGGCCTGGGCTGATGGGGTTTCGGTGGGGGCCACGGTGGGGCGCGGCGTAGCAGTCGGTGCTGATGTGGCAGTTGGCGCGGCCGTGGGCGCAAAAATAGTGACCTGGACCTTGAAACCACCCGTCGCCGTGGCCGTGTTACCCGTGGGTGCTGGTGTGGCGTCTGCGGCGGGAGTGTCGTTGCTGCACGACGAAATCAGCAGCAGTGTGCCAAGCAAAATTGCAATGGCGCTGTTGTGGGTTGAACCTCGAATCATGATGTCCTCCGATGAACTCCTGTGGGCCGGCGCATTATAGGAGTGAGGATGTGAAGGCGTTGTGGTGCTCGTAAGCGTAGACGTAGACGTTCACGTAATCGTCTACGTCTACGAATACATAATCACGGCCCCACCAGATGCCGCCTCGTCTCCTCGTAAATCGGCAACGGCTCCAGACTCGGCGTCACAAATGTAAAGTGGTCGCGGTAGCCCTGCGCCGGCGCGGGCAGCTTGAACACCCACACGGCCACGCACTCCACCCATGGCCAGTTTGCCGCAGCGTAGTCCCATGCCTGCAAGGTATAGTCGATGCGTTGAGCCGGTGTCACCCCAAACGCCCAGTGCACATCGTCATTCCAGCCGCTCTCGGTGATGAACACGGGCACATCGGCATCGCCATGCCGCACCATGATCTCGCGCAGGAGTTCTGTGCGCCGGAAGTTGATTGTGTTGGGCGCAGGCGCTTCGTCGGCCGGTGCCGTGCGGCCGTAGCTGTGGACGGCCCAGGCGTCGTAGGGACGGGAGACGGGAGACGACGGACGGACAGCCGACCCGTCCCCCGTCTCCCGTCCCGGCTTCTGAGCCGCCCCGTCTCTTAGGGCCGCATACATCTGCTCCAGATAAATCAAATCGTCCAGGCCATTCGGGCTGCCGATGGGCTCCAGCGTTGGCGCGAGCGCACCGGCCAGCACTTGCACGTCGGGGTTGGCTTGTTTGATGGCGGGATAGACGGCGCGTAGCATTTGCACATAGGCCGCGGCATCCACCGGCCGCAAGCCCCATTCGCCGCTTAGGTTCGGCTCATTCCAGATCACGATGTGCTGCACGCGGCCCTTGAAATGCGCCGCAAAGGCCGCGGCGAAACGCGCAAAATCGGGGTAGCGATCAGGATCGAGGTGGGTGAAGGTGGTGGGCTGGCCGGCGGGTGTGGTGGCGGGCCGGACCCACTCCGGCACAAAGCCCAGTCGCGCAATCACACGCAAGCCTTGCCGATTCGCGTTGTCCACGATGCGGTCGGCGCTGGCCCAATTGAAGGCACCCTGCTGTGGCTCGTAATACACCCACGGGAAGAATTCCACCACCCACGGCGCGCCCATCTCGCGCACCAGACTCAGGCCGCGCTGGATCTTCCACGCTTCGGCTTCATCGACGAAGCGGGTGTGCACGCCGGCCAATGGGTTGCGCGTGTGCACGGTTTGCTGCGGGCCGAGCGTGACGAGCAAGCGCGGCGGTTGCACCCACGCGATCAGCCCGATCAGCACAGCTATGCGCAACACAACCCAGGCCCAGCGCCGCGCGAGCAATCTTGTTTTTGCATCTACCGACATACGTCCATCCCCACCACAGTATCCCGCGTTGGTGCCAAGTGCTGGGGATTCGTGCACGTGACACGTCTAACGTGCACGATCTTCCAACCTGCGCAGTTGCAGCGAATTTGAAAATGCGCCCTTCAAAACATGCGTAACATCAAGGCCAATATGGATTTGCGTGAGACCGTGCCTGCTCCGCCGCAGGCGACGAAAAGTGTTTTGCAATCGGCATTAGGGCTGTGGGAGCGCATCGAGTTCGGCATGACCGGCCCAATCATGCCCATCGTTCGCGGCAACATGCGCATCGAGTTGCTTAGCGCGCTGCTCTATGGGCCGTTCTTTGCCGCGCTGCTATTCATCCCGGTGGTGTTGCAGCGCATGGGGGCCGATCCCAATGCGCTGGCACTGTATCAGGCTCAAACCTATCTGGGCTTTGTGTTCTCGTCGCTCGGCGTGGTGTTTTTGCGTCAGCGGCGCGTGTTGGCGATTCTGGCCATCATCTGGGTGGTGGGGCGTGGCATGTTCTTACTGACACCGATCTGGCATAGCGTAGCGGGTCTGTTGGTGATCTCGGCTTTGTTTTGGTTTGCGGATAGCTTTCCCTCGCCGGCCTATGTCCGTGTCGTCCAGCAAATCTACCCAGCCAATGTGCGCGGGCGGGTGTTGAGCGTGGTGAAGCTGGGCATGGCCGTGGGCATGTTGTTGTTCACGCCATTGGTCGGCTGGGTGCTGGACACGTTCGGCGTCAGCGTGTTGTTTCCGGCGGTGGCCGTGGTCGCCATTGCCTCGGCCCTGATCTTCACCCGCATCAAGCTGGTGGCTGAAGCGCCGCCGGTGTTGAAGCTGGGCCAGCGTAAATCCTCGCCGGCCGATTTGCTGGATGTCTTGCGGCGCGACCGTCGCTTCCGGCGCTATCTGCTGAGCGTGGTGGCGTTTGGTCTGGCCGGCCTGATCCCGATTGCGTTTTACCCCGGCATTCTGGTCGATCGTCTGCATTTGTCGTATACCGATGTGAGTCTGCTGGGCACGGCCCAATCCCTGTGCTGGTTGCTGGGTTATTTGGTTTGGGGCCGCGTCATGGACCGGTTGGGCAGCACCCGCACCATGAGCATCGTGTGCGCGATCCTGGTGGTTTACCCGATCAGCTTCCTGGTGGCGACATCGGGATGGATGTTGGTTCCGGCCTACATCGCCAGTGGCCTGGCCAATGCCGGCATCGATCTGGCCTTTACCGGCGTGACGATTGATCTGGCTGACCCGGATCGGGTGACCGAATACGCGGCCTTGCAGCGCACCGTGCTCGGCCTACGCGGCATCATCGGGCCGTTGTTGGGTGTGTTCTTGCACAATCTGGGTGCGCCAACCGCCGCTATTATTTTGTTCTCCACACTGCTCTACCTGCTGGCCGCGGTGTTGATGTGGCATCCGTCATTAAATCTGCGTGCGAAGGTTCGCGCGTAATTGTCGACGTGCCAGCGGTTGGAGCGCTCTTGGGGCTTGCGCAGGATTTGGTCTGTTCAAAGCGCTCCGACCGCTTGAATAGCATGACCATCACTTTTTTGACATCCCCCACGCCCCGGCATATAGTCACCTACGCTTGACCACCCACGCGATTGAACCCGATTACCTGCCCGCGCTGCCGGCCAAAACCGACTACGGCATCGGCATCATCGGTTGCGGCGGCATTGTCAACTACGGCCATCTCATTGCCTATCGCAATCACAACTTAAACGTGGTGGCCTGCTACGACGCGAACCCGCAAGCGGCGCGCAAGACTGCCGATGCGCACCACATTCCCACCGTCCACACTTCATTGGAGGCATTGCTGGCCGACCCGGCCGTGCAGATTGTGGACATTGCCGTGCAGCCACAACACCAGCGCGGCATTGCCGAGCAGGCGTTTGCGGCTGGCAAGCACGTGCTGTGCCAGAAACCTTTGGCCGATACGTTTGCCAATGCTCACGCCATTGTGCAAGCGGCTGAGCGTGCTGAATTGAAAGCGGCCGTGAACCAGCAGATGCGCTGGAGCGCCGGCATTGCCGCCGCGCGCGACCTGATTAACAAGGGCGTGATCGGCCAGCCCACCGATGCGCAAATCCAGATTGCGGCCAATTCAGATTGGAGCTTGTGGCCGTGGCTGGTCGTCTCGCCGCGGCTGGAAATTGCCTTTCACAGCATCCACTACCTGGACACGCTGCGCGCGCTGTTTGGCAACCCGGCCTGGGTGACCAGCCGGCACACCAAATATCCCGGTCAGGCCGAGGCCGCCGAGACCAAGACGATTACGGTGCTGGATTACGCGACGGGTTTGCAAGCGTTGGTTGCGGTGAACCACGCCGACAAGAGCCCCGATCACTACGCCACATTTCGCTTCCTCGGCACCGAAGGCAGCATCAAAGGCACCATCGGCCTGATGTACA
>JBBQST010000391.1:0-4472 GCA_038213625.1 Thermoflexales bacterium | reverse complement strand
CTTTTCTCGTGCGACAGATTTAGGGGTTTGATCGGCCCAAACGACGCCAGGTAGTGCAGCGCCGGCGGCACTGGCGCTTGCAGCCAGCCTTGGGCCGAGGCCACCAGCGGCAGCTCAATGGCCCAGGAAATCGCCTAGGCCAGCACAGGGTGCCGTTTGAGCAGGGCGATGGAAGTGTTCTTCATCGCGATTTGCTCTATTCCACATCCAGCGTGATTTCGCCCACACCGGCGCTAATCGTGATATCGAGGTTGACCGAAGCCTTGCCGTAGGCCGGATTGACGTACGTATCGCCGTCTTTGCTGAGGCCATTGGCTGTCACACGGCCGAGGCCGGCATTTGCTTTGACCCGCACGCCGACATCTTTGGGTAGGCGCAGGCCGACCTTGCCGACGCCCCCTTCGATGTTGATGTGCGCGGGTTTGGCCCACGCGCCAGACAGGTCGAGTTGCAGTTTGCCCACGCCGCCCGAGATGTCGGCAGAACTGAGATTCAAGCCGCTCAGGTTCAAATCGCCGGCGCCCGCGCCCATGTTGATCTTGAGGTCAATCGGAATGTCGTTGTTGAGCTTCACATTCCATTCGTAGCGAATATTTTGTGGAAGCACTGCGGTCGAATTGGGTTGAGAAATGATCAGCGTGCCACGGCTTTCACTCACGCTGTAATTAACCGTGGGCTTCCAGCCGGCAATGTTGTAGATGAACTCGGCCTGGGCCAGCTCACTCGCGCCGCCGCTGAGTTTTAACTCACCTGCGCCGAGATTCACTTCGACTCGGGCCGAAGATGCGCCGTTGGCCTCGACGGTCTTTGTGTCGGTCTGCGCCGGGCCGGCAACAGTGCGATTCATGCTACAGCCAACAACGAGTGTCAAAAGTACCGCCGTGAACAGATGGCGTGCGGGGCGTGAAAAGTTTATAGACATTCCTGCGTTCGTTGTAGCACTTGCCTTCATGGCGTGTCCATGTGCGAAAGCATCACATATGCAGCATCATGAGTCCGTGCCGTGCAGTCGGCCGCATGGCGAACAGATAGCAGGAACTCAAGTGTCCGCTGCTTTATGGCCCATTCGCGCGGATATAGTCGCGTAGATCAGCGTTGTAGACCAAATCTTCAACCGTAAACACGGCCCACGGCGTGCCTTCATCCTGCCAGGTGACCGTACTGACTGTGGGGATTACGCTTCCATTCAGCCTATTCCAGGTGCGCGCTTCATTGATCCACACCGTTTTGTCTGTGTCGGCCACATCCTTCCAGCGCATCGATTCCAGCGAGTGCAGCAAACCTGTGTCGGGGGCAAAGCGCGCGACAAAGCGCTCCTGACTGGTTCCATACGGCACAACCAGCACGGCCGTATCCGCGTCCATCGGCTCCCACTGCACGCGCGAATCCGTGAGCCAGATGGCGGGGAGAAAAATAGATTCGGCCCACAAGGCCAGGTTGGCCGCTTGATCGATGTGTGCGCCTTCGCTGATGCCAAATGGCATTTCCAGACGGCCCTTGCCATCCACGAAATGTTCATTCACCGTCATCACGGTGAGCCCGAAGAAGGTGATTTCGATATAGTGCCGGTAAGCCTGCCCGGCAATATGCGTAAAACGGAAACGTGCGGGAAAGGTGATTCCGGCCACCCGCAGATTGCCGCGCCCCGTGATCACGGCTGAGTCGAGCACCGGCACGGTATCGCCGTAAATCTCGCGATAGAAGCGCGCCACCGGGGCCGGCAAGTTGCTGGGCAGCGGGATGGTCTTGAGTGCCGATATGGGTTGGGAAAAGCCCGGCAAGGGAGCTGGCTCAATGTGCAATCCCACCCAGCCTAACGCGGCGAGAGTGATGACAGTGAGGGTTGGGATGATGATGATTTTCTTCATTGGATTTTTACCTTCAGTTCGAGCCCGCACCCATTTTTCTGGCCCCAGACGACGACCGCGACTATTGCTACGGCGGCATAGATCAATCCCGTCACGCGCGGATCGTAGTACGAGCCATTGATCGGAAAAAGTTGCCAGGTGAGGTTGATCATGGCTTGAAAGATGACGGCGATGAAGACGCTTCTACCCGTGTTGTTGTAGAGCCAGGTGATGATGACGCGAGATGCCACTGTGCCCAGCGACCACCAGGCGATCCAGGCCGGCGCTCGCTGCACCGACAACAACGGGATGAAATGCCACATAGCCCAAACGATGCCGAGCAATAGCGCACCCCCAAGTGCGCCAAAGCGGGCCTGCAAGGGATCGATGGCGTAGCCCGACCAACCCAATTCTTCGCCAATGGCCGAGACAAAGAACACAGCGAAGAGCACCAGCGTCGTTGTGATTGAGATTTGTGGGGCCGGCAGCGGCTCACCCATGCTGCGCATCGCGACGTAGGACACGGCCATGATGCCCGGCATCAACAGGATGGCAGGCACGTACCAAATCTTCGCCGTGACTCGTCTGAAGTCGAAGGCGCGCTTGAGCAACGTCGCCACACCTTCAAGCCCGCTCTCACGGTAGATGAGGATTGAGGCCGCGACCAACGGACACACGAGCGCCAGTGTGCTGACCGGAAGACCCGGTAGGAATTGGAAATGAGTCAATGCACCAGCCACCCAAAAGGGAATGGTGAGCGCCAGGGTCAGTCCGAAGTATTTCAGCGGAGATCGGGGCTGCGCTTCATTCAACCCAAGTTGTTTGTTTTTTCTCATGCGAACGGTGAATCTGCTTGGCGAAACATTCAGCCTCAGCCTAATGACGAGAAGCGGCAACGTGACGGCCAAGGTGGGCAGGAAAGTGATGGTCACCTGACCATGCCGGCGCGCATGCAGTAGGGGCGCAGCATGCGGGCGGCTGCCGCCACGCCCCATAGGCACGAAAATAAGGGCCTGAAAGCGCGGAAGATAACCAAATCCAAGCCGCACTTTCAAGGTACCAAAAGTGAAGATAACACAAATCAAACGGGCGATGAAAAAGGCATTGAAAGACGGGGTGAATGAGATGGCCAGCGAGGTGGGATTGATTCAGTGAAGTCAACATCCATGACAGCACGACGATTGGATTGCCAGAGGCGTTGAGTGAGGTCTGGACGGGTTGCGGCAACCGGACGGGGCAGGGCCAGTCGGCACTCAAACTGCAAGTGCAATGGGATTTGCGGAGTGGCTGCCTCAAGCAACTGACCTTGCATGACGGCCGATCTCAGGATCGCGCCGATCTCAGGATCGGAGTGCCCCGGTGCAAACGTCCGAGGTCGCTGCCGGGAGTTTGCGGGTGGCCGATCTGGGCTGCTTTGCGGTGGGGGTGTTTGAGCGCATCGGACAGGCCCATGCCTATTGGTTGACTCGGTATTTATCGGGCGTGGTGCTGTTGACCCCGGCCGGCACCCGCATTGATCTGCCCACTTGGGTTGGACGCGCACTGCACCCATGACCAGCACGTGGATATGCTCATGCCCGTGTTAGTGAGTGTGCAGCAGCATCTGCCCGCTCGACTCGTTGCCATCCATGTCCCGCAGAAAGTCGCTGACGAGCGCCGCCGCAAGTTACACGACACCGCTCGCCAGAAAGGTCAGACCGCCAGTGCCCTCACCCTCGCGCTGGCCAACTGGAGTGTGTTCCTGACCCATGACCCGGTGTCTGTGTTGAGCATCGTAGCCTCGTCAAAGCCGCCGCCGCCATCTGTGCCTGTGCCACCGGTTTGCTCCTGGCCGTGCGAAATTCCTCCTCCCGCACCCTTGCCCAAACCATCGACTTAATTGCCCGCTCCGTCGCCGCCACCTGTCGCATTTCTAAGCGTTCCAAAAGGCTTGCTCTCTTTCAACTCCTCACCTTGGATCAGCCTTAATTTCGTGCCTATGGGGCGTGGCGGCAGCCGCCCGCAGGCTGCGCCCCTACCTCACAAATCCTTACTTTGTGCGAGCCCTCACGCCATCACCGGCAACTCGGCTTGTGCCTTCTCGATTTCACTCTGCGGCAACTCGTAATCCTGGATCTCGCCGCGCAAGTAGCGATCATAGGCCGCCATATCGAAGTGGCCGTGGCCGCACAGGTTGAACACGATGGTGCGGCTCACCCCTTCCTCACGGCACTTGATCGCCTCATCCATCGCCCCGCGCACAGCATGAGCGGCTTCTGGAGCCGGCACAATGCCTTCGGTGCGAGCGAAGAAAATGCCGGCCTCAAAGGTGGCCCGTTGTTGCACCGCTTTGGCTTCGATGACGCCGTGGCGATACAGCTCGCAGATGCTGCTGGCCATGCCGTGGTAGCGCAGCCCACCGGCGTGAATCGGCGCAGGGATGAAGCCGTGGCCGAGCGTGTACATCTTCACCAGCGGCGTCATCATGCCCGTGTCGCCAAAATCGTAGGCATACACACCGCGTGTGAGCGAGGGCGCGGCTGCCGGTTCCACTGCCACGATGCGCAAGTCTGTGTTCTTGCCTTTTAGCTTGTCGCCAATAAATGGGTAGGTGAAGCCGGCGAAGTTGCTGCCGCCGCCAATGCA
>JBBQST010000390.1:0-4492 GCA_038213625.1 Thermoflexales bacterium | reverse complement strand
TTGCAGCGCCGGGGCACGCCTCACAAACCGTCACTGTGGTCAGCAATCTGCGCCAGATCGATGTGGGTGCGTTGAACAAATTCCTGGCAGGTCGCGGGATGAGCCTGGCCGACGGCTACGGCACTCTCAAGGGCAAGACTTTTCGAATCGCGCACATGGCCGACACCACCGAGGCCGAACTGGACGAGTTACTGCTGGCGATCAATGATTTTTTGGCGGAGCGGGAGAAGTAGTCAGTCGTCAGTAGCCAGTCGTCAGTAACGAGGAGACGAGAGCGGCATGACCAAGACCATCAGCAAACCGGCACCGGAACTGGACATCGTGTTGTTTGAGACGCCGGCCGATTGGGCCGGGTGGCTGGAGCAGCATCACGCGACCTCGCCGGGGCTGTGGGTGCGGCTGGCCAAGAAGGGCTCGGGGGTGCAATCCACCACCTATGCCGAAACGCTGGATGTGGCGCTGTGCTATGGCTGGATCGATGGCCACAAGAAAGCCTACGACGCAGCATCGTGGTTGCAAAAGTTCACGCCACGCCGCCCCAAAAGCATCTGGTCCAAAGTCAACACGGAGAAAGCCAAACAACTCATCGAGCAAAAACTGATGAAACCGGCAGGGTTGAAGGCGATTGAAGCGGCCCAGAAAGATGGCCGCTGGGACGCGGCATACGAGTCGCAAAGCAAGGCTGTAGTACCAGAGGATTTGCAAGCCGCGTTGGACCAGAACCCGAAGGCCAAGGCATTTTTTGAGTCACTCAAAAGCGTGAACCGCTATGCCATCTTATTCCGCGTTCACACGGCCAAGAAAGCAGAGACCCGAGCCAGGCGCATTCAGCAGTTCATTGAGATGCTGGAGAAAGGCGAGGTGATTCATCCGTAACGAAGTAGAGAAGTTGGACTTCATCTTCTCTCCTTGGTTACGGCGACTGCATCAACATGCCCATTCGAACTTTGGCCGTGGCAAATAGAGCATCGTTACCCTGCGCCTCGGCCAGGCTGGCAGCTTTGTTGATATCGTCCAGGGCATTGGCTTTCTCACCCAGGGCCTCGTAGGCGCCGCCGCGCATGTAATAGCCCTCGGCAGACTCCGGCACCCTGGCAATCAGGGTGTCCATATCGCCGACGGTGCGCTTGTATTGGCCCAGCAGCAAATACACCTGCGAGCGCTCCAGCAAAAAGTCTTTCTCGGGCAGCAATTTGCGCGCCTCATCAAAAGATGCTTCGGCGGCCGTGGTTGATGCCGAATCGTCCTGCAACTGCAATAACGCGCCCTTCCACAGCAAGAGTTGCGTGCTGGTTGGCACGATCGTCAGGCCGGTGTTGATCTCGGTAATGGCTTGGGTCGAGTTGCTGTCTTGCAGCGCGCGTTGGGCCGCATTCACCGCATCGCCGGCCGGGTCGGGTGGAAAGAGAAAGTCTCGAGCCAGCCAGCTCACAAAGATCACCACGGCCACCGCAGCCAAACCCGTCAACAGTTGCCGGATTTGCAGCCGGCGGCCCTCGGCCAGGATCTCGTCTAGATGCCAGCGCAGCTCGGTGGAGGTGGGGTTGAGTTGGACTCGCAACGCCGCAAAGTTGGCCGGCCCACCCAACGCCTTGACAATTTTGCCCGCATCCCGCACCACCCGGTCATCGAGCGTGCCGAGCCGGCCCTGCTCCGGGCGCATATCGGCCCCGGATTTTTTCAGCCGCACCACCAACTGGTGCGCATCTTCGATGTCCGTCAATAACTTCGGCGCGGAGCTCGGTGTAATCGCGGCCAATGCCTCCTCGCTGTGCCGGAGCAACTCGCGCAAAGCATCCGCCTCGTTCAATTGACTCAACTCTTGCTGCAACTTACCCATTGCGCATAGCTTATCACTGGCGGGTTACAACGAAATTAGAGGAGCCGGAACGACATGGGAACCAGCACAGCCCAAACAAAACCACCCGGCGCAAAGCACTTTGCGCCGGGTGGTTTTGTTTCAGTTATTTGCGGCTATTTGCGGCTGGTTTGGACCTGCGGCTTCAACACCGTGGCCTTGGCCGGCTGCAACGTCGGTGCCTGTCCCAGCCACTTCAGCGAACGCCAGTGGGCGATGATGGCGTCGATCCAGCTGGTATATGAGTTATAACGCACGCCAAATTCTTCACAGGTGGCGCGAACAATTGGCGCGATGCTGGCATAGTGCACGTGGCTGATCTTGGGAAACAGGTGGTGCTCGATCTGGAAATTCAGACCGCCGGCGTACCAGTTCAGCACCTTGTTCTGCGGCCCAAAGTTCACCGTGGTCTCGACCTCGTGAATCGCCCACTCGTTTTCGATGTGCAGTGGATCGCCATCAGCCGGCATGGGCTGGCTGGCTGGCTCGGGGAACGTGGCATCGGGCATGACATGGGCGAGTTGGAAGATCGAGGCCAGGATGAGCCCAAACAACACCATGACAAACAAGACCCCGATCAGCACCTGATACCAGGGATGAACCAGCAGTGGGATCACCAGCATGATGGTCAAAAAGGCAAGCTTGCCGGCCCAGAAGGTCACCTTGTCGGCCGTCTTCATGGGCGGGAACACCTTGGTCGAGGTGGAACGGCCGGTGAAATAAATCCGCACGTCGCGGATCAAAAACCCAAACAGCGTCAGGCCATACACAAAAGGCATATACCAATGCTGAAAGCGATAGCGCGGCTTCCACTCCTCGTGCGGCGTCATGCGCATCATGCCCTCGGTTTCCAGGTCATCATCGAGGCCGGAAATATTGGTATAAGTGTGGTGCCACACATTGTGGGTCTGCCGCCAGGCAAATGAGCTGGCCCCCAACGGCTCCAGCATAAAGCTGAGCAGTTTGTTGACCACCGGCGAATCCGAATAGCCGCCGTGGTTGGCATCGTGCATGATGTTGAAGCCGACCGCGCCCATGGCCAGCGCAAACGACGCGCACAACCCCAGGTTGATGTACCAGGGGAAGCCGCCCAGCATCAGCAAAAGGTAGGTGCCAACCCACCAGGCAATCACAATCGCGGTCTTGAGATACATCGCCGGCGCATCGCGGACCGGCAATTTGTGCTCTTGCAAGAACGTCGTGACGCGTTCGGTCACCACCTTACGAAAGCCAAGTTGTTTGCTGAAAGCAACTGACCGGATGTTGGTTTGGGTTTGAGTTATGACTGACAATTGAGTTGTGAGGCCTACCTTTATTTGCGTTTTTTCGGCGAAATCATGTTGCCGGCCGATTCGTGTCGCATCTCGTTGCGTTGTACCATAATCCGGCGCGCTCGGCTACGACACTGGATACGGCCAAATACAGGAGCAACGTCACAGTCAAATTAACAGGAGTGCCGCTCAATCTTGAGCGGCACTGCGTTTTGATTGACCTGAGGTGTCACCTGAATGTTGAGCGAACATGTGACCCGTATGGGTAGGCAGTATATAGGCGCGTGTGGCAAATGCGAAATTATGAGTGTGCGCTCAACACCGGCCAAACGAGCGGCACCAACCCGCGCAAAAGCGGCCAGGCATTCGCTGACGCACGCCGCATTGCGAATGCCTGGCCGCTTTGGGTCATTTTTTCGTGTTGATGAATGGCGGTGTCGGTCTACTTTCTGAGATGCGGCATAAGGCACGACTTGGTAGGTCGAGGACATGGACTTCATCTCGGAGATGGAATCCACATCCTCGACCCGCCAGGTTTAGTCAGACTCTAATCAAACCTCACGACCTTGCCATTCAGCCGCGCTTCCTCGGCCGCAAAACACATCAAATGGCTTTGCAGCGACACGCGGGCCGTGGTGGTGTGCGGCGTCTGCTCACCCCGCATGGTCTTGACGAAGTTGCTCATCAATCCCTCGTCACCACCGCCATGGCCGGCACCGTCGTCAAATTGAATGATCTCGGGCGTGTCCTCGTGGCCGTGATCGACAATGCGAATCTCAAAGGGCCGGCCCGATGAGAAGTCGCCAAACAGAGTGGCTTTGGTGCCGTCCCAGCGAATGGTGCGGCCCTCACGGTCGCTGTGGCCGTGCATGGTGAAGGTGCAGGTGGTACCGCCCTCGAACTCCATGTTGACCACCTGGTGATCGACCACGTCGTTGTCGGCGTGATAGACACAGCGGCCATACGGGCTGGTGGTCAGCTTGTCCCACACGGCCGTGGGCGAATCGTCGGCCGGCCCCAGCGCATTAACCATGAACTTGGACACGGCCGGTATGCCCTCGACGGCGCCATACAGTTTGGGCGCGTACCACAGGCAGGTGTCCTGGATGGGACAGCCGTCGGTGCAGCGCATGGGTGCATCCGGCGGCGCCTGATCCGCCTTGTAATGCATCAACGAGCCAAATGAACTGAGCGATTTGACAGGCTGCTTGATGATCCACGACAGCGCATCCATGTCGTGGCAGCACTTGGCCAGAATCATCGGCGCGCTTTTGGCCGTGTTGCCCCAGTTGCCGCGCACAAAGCTGTGGCTCATGTGCCAGTAGCTGACATTCTCGCGGTGGTCGATTGTGACGATGCGACC
>JBBQST010000389.1:0-4501 GCA_038213625.1 Thermoflexales bacterium | reverse complement strand
GAACCCAGTGCCGGTTGATGGCGTGCGCGAGGGCGATCCGTTCTCGCGTTGGATGCACACGGCTGGCCGCAATCGCGATGACTTCAAGCAGGTGTATCTCATCGAGTGGAATGACCTGGCCGCGCTGGAGCAACTTTTTATCCATCGCGGCGATGACATCGCCGCTGTGCTGATGGAAACCGTCATGCTGAACCATGCCGGCTGCATGCCCGAGCCAGGCTATTTGCAAGGCGTGCGCGAGCTGTGCACGCGCTACGGTGTGGTGCTGATTTTCGATGAGGTGCTCACTGGGTTTCGCATCGGCCTGCACGGCGCGCAGGGATACTTTGGGGTGACGCCGGACATGACCACCCTGGGCAAGGCGCTGGGCGGCGGGATGCCGGTCTCGGCATTTTGTGGCCGGCGCGACCTGATGCAGTTGATCGCCGATGGCACCGTGATCGAGGCCGGCACGTTCAACGGCCATCCCATGTCGATGGCGGCTGTGGTTGCGACACTGGATGCACTTGCCGCGAATGACGGAGCGGTGTATGACCAGATCGCGCCGCTGGGAAATTCGCTGCGCGATGGATTTTTGGAAATTGCCCAGCGGCACCGCATTCCCATTTTGATGCAGGGCTTTCCTGGCTGTTACACGCTGCTGTTCAATGCCAAACCCAAAGTGAAGGATCATGCCGAGAGCCTGGATAGCAACTTCGCCCTGGGTGGGCGTTTCGTGCAACTAATGCTCAAACGCGGCGTAGAGTTCTATGGACGCTTTTGCATTTCGGCCGCGCACACGCCCAAAGACATTGCAGATACATTGGACCGCGCCGATGAAGCATTCCGAGCATTGTGCGCCATTTAAATGGTCAGGCAATTGCATGAAACTTGCGTAAGACCTGGCCCCAACTGCACCTCCCCTACAATTGCCCATGATGAGTGCCGAACCCAAACCTAAGACGGGTCTACCCGCCGATACGGCCACCACTTCCGAGATCTTTCGTCCCGTAGAAACCCGCCACGACCTTGCGTTGCGGCTGGCGCGCTGGGCCCTGGTCGCCTCGGCCATCACGATCATCCTGTTGCTGCTCGTCTCGGCCGGCGGCTCGCTTATGCCCTTCATCATCGGCCTGGTCATGCTCTACCTGCTCTCGCCGGCGGTGAATTTTCTCAGTCGCCGGCTGCCGCGCTGGCTGGCCATTCTGGTGGTGTATGTGCTGGTGGCTGGCCTTATCGTCGTGTTTGTGTTGCTGGTGGTGCCGCCGCTGGCCCAACAAATCCAGCGGCTCATTCGCCTCGTGTCCGATCCCACGGTGTTGCAGGATATCGGCGCGCAGTTGTTGAAGTTCTATCAGGAGAATGTGCCGGAGGCGCTCAAGGCTCCCATCGAGGAGGCCGTGCAGAATGGGATTCACACTGTGCAGGCCAATCTCACCGGCTATCTGCAAACGGCCCTGAGCTTTGTCCTCAACCGGCTCTCACAGGCGTTCAGCCTGCTTTCGTTCCTGCTTGGTCTGCTCATCGTCCCGATCTGGCTGTTCTATGTCCTCAACGATCAGCGCAAGGCCCATGTCTTTCTAAACCGGCTGTTGCACTTCAAAATCCGGCCCGACTTCTGGAACGCATGGGGGCTGATCGACCGCTCGCTCAGCGCCTATATTCGCGGCCAGCTCACCCTCGGCCTCATCATCGGTGTCGGTGTGGGCGTGGGGCTTTCGATCGTCGATTTGGTGCCTGGGCTCGAGATCGACTACATCCTGCTGCTGGCCATCTGGGCCGGTATCTGTGAACTCATCCCCATGGTCGGCGCGATTCTGGGTGGCGCACCCGGCGTCATCCTGGCCTTTGCCATCGGCGGCCCCACCACCGGCGTGGTCGTGCTCATCATGTATACCGTCATTCAGCAGCTCGAGAATAACCTGCTGGTGCCGCGCATTCAGGGCGAGAGCGTGGGCGTGCATCCGGCCGTGCTCACCGTCACCCTCATCGTCGGGGCCAGCGTGTTCGGCCTGCTGGGCGTGATTTTGGCCGCTCCCATTACCGCCATTGCCCGCGATCTGTATCGCTACGCCTACCGCCGCCTCAGTGGATTCACGCCGCAAGAGTCCATCGACGGCCTCTCGAAGAGCGTGGAGAAGCGGACGGTGGCGGAAGTGGCTGGTAGCAGCTAGTGGCTGGTGGCTGGTGGCTGGTGTCAAAAAGTATCAGGAGTGTCAGGGTGTCAATCCGCTGTGGACACCGCGACACCCTCCGACACCTCTTCTGACAAGCGGAGATCAGAATTTTTAGACAGAATGACAGAATGCACATTAAAAGGGTGAGAAAATCTGTGTCCCATTTTGTTTATTCTGTCATTCTGTCCAAAATTCTGCCCGATTGGATTGGACGGTTACTCAAGATTTTTAACGACTGAATCTGTCCAAATATCTTAAGGAGCATCAGATGGAGACACCGGCAATCCGCGAACACGAATCCCTATCGTCCTTCATTGAATCCGACCCCACGGCCAACCCGGCCGACCTGCGCCAGAAGATGGCTGTGCAAGGCTATTTGTTCTTTCGGCATCTGGTGCCGGCCGATGTGATCTTGAATGTTCGCCGCGATGTGCTGACGTTGTGCGATGAGGCCGGCTGGCTGGATCGCTCTTATGACTTGATGGACGCTGTGCTGTCGCCGGACATGCAACCGACCATGGAAGGCAAACCCGAATACATGGGTGTCTATCGCAAAGTGCTCAAGACGCCGAGCTTCTTCGATTTGCCCGAGCATCCCAGCCTCAAGAACATCGCCTCGGCCCTGCTAAACGAGCCCGCCTTCGTGCACCCGCGCCGCATCGGCCGGCTCACCTTCCCCAACTTCACCGTGGCCACCACGCCACCCCATCAGGACCACTATTACATTCGCTGTGCCGTCGAGACGTATTCGTGCTGGGTGCCGTTGGGCGCATGTCCCATCAGCCTGGGCGGCCTGGCCGTGTGGCCCGGCTCACACCAGCGCGGCTTCCTCGACCACACCGAGCATCATCCCGGTGCCGTGGGCGGCTGCGGCGTGCCGGTGGATGAGTCCAAGGCCGTGTGGCACACCGCCGACTTCGAGCTGGGCGACGCGCTGTTCTTCCACAGCTACACCATCCACAAAGCCCTGCCCAACCTGTCGGCCGACCGCCTGCGCGTCTCCACAGATAATCGATATCAGCGCAAAGCCGAGGACATCGACCCTGGCGCGCTGTTGCCGCATTACAACTTGCAATAGCGCGAAGAGGCGGCTGGCCTTTGGTGGCTAGCTGCTAACGGCCAGCCGCCAACTGCTTCTTCTCACCCCATATTCATCACCAACAGCTTCGGCTCCGTCATCTCCTCGATGGCGTAGCGCACGCCTTCGCGGCCGAAGCCGCTTTGCTTTACGCCGCCGTAGGGCATGTGATCCATGCGGTAGGACGAGATGTCGTTGACAATGACGCCGCCGACTTCGATGTGCTCGTAGGCATACCAGATGTGTTTGACATCGCGGGTGAAGATGCCGCATTGCAGGCCAAAGTCGCTGTCGTCGACCGCGGCCACCGCCTCTTCAAACGTGTCATACGGCACCAGCGTCATCAGCGGCGCAAACACTTCCTGCGCGCACACTTTCATGTCGCTGGTCACGTTCGTCAGCACCGTCGGCAACATCAAACTGCCCTCGCGCGTGCCGCCGGCCAGTACGGTCGCGCCGCCGGCCACAGCCTCCTGAATCCAATGCTCAATGTTCGCCGCGCTGCCCTCGTCGATCATCGGCCCCACATCGGTCTTGTCGTCCAGCGGGTCGCCGACCACCAGCGCCTGCACCTTGGCCAGTAGCCGTTTGCCAAACGCCTCGATGATGCTGCGTTGCACAAACACGCGTTGCACGCTGATGCAGCTTTGGCCGGCGTAGCCAAACGCGCCGGCCACGATCCGCGTCGCGGCAAATTCCACATCGGCATCACTGTGCACAATCACAGCCGCGTTGCCGCCCAGCTCCAGCGTCACCCGCTTGCGGCCGGCCTTGCCCTTCAGCGGCCAGCCCACGGCAGGGCTGCCAGTAAAGGTCAGCAGCTTGATGCGCTCGTCGGTGATCAACGGCTCGGCGGCCGCAGTGGAGCTGGGCAACACGCTGAACATGCCGGCCGGCAAGCCACACGCCGGCGCAACCGCATGCACGATCTCGGCCAGCTTGAGCGCGCACAACGGCGTCGATGAGGCCGGCCGCACGATGATGGGACACCCGGCTGCCAGCGCTGGCGAGACCTTGTGTGCGACTAAATTAAATGGGAAGTTAAACGGCGTAATGGCCCCAATCGGCCCAATCGGAAAGCGCCGCACGATGCCAACCCGGTTCTCGCCGGCCGCGTTAATGTCCATCGGCAACACCTCGCCGCCGATGCGCTTGGCCTCCTCGCTGCCAATCGTGTAGGTCGAAATCGTGCGATCAATCTCCTGGCGCGCGGTGCGAATGGGCTTGCCGGCTTCCACGGCTAATAGCTGGGCCAACTCCTCGTGCC
>JBBQST010000388.1:0-4510 GCA_038213625.1 Thermoflexales bacterium | reverse complement strand
GTTCAAATTAACTTTTCCCTTAGGAGGGACCCAACATGTATCAATCTATGACTGTCATTGGCCGGCTTGGTCGCGATCCTGAAATGCGGTATCTGCCCAACGGCGACCCCGTCACTTCGTTCAATGTGGCCACCGATCGTGTCTACAACGATCGCAGCGGCCAGAAGGTGAGCGAAACCACCTGGTTCCGCGTCTCGGTCTTCGGCAAGTCGGCCGAAAACGCCAACCAATTTCTCAGCAAAGGCAAAATGGTGCTGGTCGAAGGACGTTTGCGGGTAGACCCCAAGTCCGGCGGCCCATCCACCTACACCCGCCAGGACGGCACAGTCGGCGCCAGCTTTGAGCTGATCGCCAACACGGTGCGCTTCCTCAGCCCTCGCAATGAGGGTGGCCCTGGCCCCAGCGCTGATGTGGCCGTTGGCGACGAGGGTGGCCCCAGCAGCGGCGGCGAAGATATCCCGTTCTAGGCTGCCCACTTGACTCACCCATTCAGAAACCCGCTTTCATCCCGAAAGCGGGTTTCTTGTTTGTGTCAGACACTCGTGCCATGAGCCCGGAGGTGAACCTTATCACTTAAGGGGCCACTGGCGCATTGCTGATCGTGTTCGCGCTCAGAACGGCAATCCGCCAGACGCTAAACAAACGTTGAAGCCTGTGAACAAAATTAGGCTGATTTTGGACAGAATGACAGAATGCACACAGACAGGGTTTTGCAAGCCGTTTCCCATTTAGTTTATTCTGTCATTCTGTCCAAAATCTGAATCTTGCAACCGCCAAAACCAGTCCGATATCACCAGCCACAATCGATTCTCCTTCGAGAGGTCGCTACAATGAGCACAACATGAGCCAGCAAAAACCTCCTCAGCAACCGCAACCACAACCGCCACAGCAGGCGGCTCAACTTCAGGTTGAGCTTTCGCCGCAGTTGGAGCCGGTGTATTCCAACCTTGCCTTCATCCAGCATTCGCCGTCGGAGTTCATCATCGATTTTGCGCGGCTGCTGCCCAATGTGCCCACTGCCAAAGTCGGCGCCCGCGTGGTCACCACGCCCATGCACGCCCGCCTGTTGCTGCGCGCGCTCGAAGAAAATATCGAGAAGTATGAGGCCCAGTTCGGCCCCATCTATGTGCCGCAGCAGGGTGATGCGCTGGCCAGCCAGCTCTTTGGAGGCGGCAGCAAATAGTCTTGCAGCGCGGGCAGCTTCTCCGAGCTGCCTACCTCATCGGCACCGCGGCGCTGCTCTGGGCTCTATTCAGCCACTGGGCCTACGATGATCCGTTCATCACCTATCGCTATGCGCAAAATATTGCGTCTGGCCGCGGCTTTGTCTATAACCCCGGCGAGCGCGTGCTGAGCACCACGACGCCGCTGTTCACGCTATTGCTGGCCGTGGGCAGTGGGCTCAACCTCGATCTGCCCACCCTCTCCAATCTCATCGGCGTTCTCAGCATCGCCATCAGCGCCCTGCTCCTGTTCGAGCTGAGTCGCGATTGGGGCGCACCGGCCGCCGGCTGGGCCGCACTGCTCATCTACCCAACCCTGCCGCTGGTGTTGACACCGCTGGGGCTGGAGATGCCGTTCTACATTGCGCTATGCCTCGGCGCGCTGTTGGCCCATTCACGCCAACGCCCCCTATGGGCCGGCACCCTTGCCGCGCTGGCCACGCTCACACGTAACGATGGCGTGCTGATCGTGCTGGTGATTGCGGCCCATCTGCTCTGGCAATGGCATGGGCATAAGCATGCCCATCCAGCTCAGTCCCGCATCCACATCCAACACTGGCTGGGCCGCTTCGTCCCCGTCTATCTGCTCATCGTCGGCGTGTGGTTCATCTTCGCCACCTGGTATTTTGGCGCACCCTGGCCGGTCACGCTGGCCACCAAACACGCCCAGGCTCAGCTCGCCGGCTCAAGCGCATTTGCCACGGCCTGGCCGCAACTCTTGCGCGACTATTTCAGCGCGGGCCGCTATGGGCTCGCCGGCATTCTGGCCGGCATTGGCCTGGTCTGGTCGCTGGTGCGCAAGCGCGCGGCCTGGCTGTTGTTGGGCTGGATGGCGGTTTATGCCGCGGCATATTCCCTGCTCGGCGTCAGTAACTATTTTTGGTACTACGCGCCGCTCATGACCGGCGCGGTCGTGCTGATGGGTCTCGGCCTGGATGCGATCTTGCAGGCCCTCTCACAGGTGGTGCCCTTGCGCGCGCGCACGCTGCTCGGCTTTGTGGGTATGCTGATCATCGCCATTCCCTTCCTGGCGCGCCTGCCCGAAGTGCCCACCCGGTTTGCAGATCGCCGGCCCGCACTCTATACCGCCGTTGGCACGTGGTTGCGACAGAACACGCCGCCCTCGGCCTCCGTCGCCATGCTCGAGGTCGGCATCATCGGCTACCACGCCCAGCGTCCCATCATCGACTTCGCCGGCCTGATCCAACCCGAAGTGGTGACACGCATGCAGCCGGGCAGCACCTATCAGGATCTGGCCGCCTGGTCCGTCGCCCACTACCAACCCGATTACATTGTGCTCTATCAGGACTTCGCGCCAGCACTGGAACAGGGCTATATCGCCCAACATTGCACCCTCGCCAGGCGCTTTGCCGCGCAGGACCACAACGCAACCGTCGGAGTCAACGTCTTCGCCTGTCGCTGATGCACGCGCGCGACCAACTGGACGCGAACTCGACCAGCGAGAATGTAGATATTCTGGATGCGCAACTGTTAAACGTCATCACGCCGGCGCTGGCAATTGCTGCGGCATTGTTGCTGCACCTGTTGCCTGGCGCGGCGCTGCAAAACATCCTGTTGCGCAAGGCCAACCTGAACGCGGCTGAGCGTTTTGCGCTGGCGCTGGGCATCGGCATTGCGCTGCCGCCGTTGCTGCTGGAGATCGTGCATGTGCTGGGTCTGCGCTGGAGCGCCGCCGCCACGCTGGCCTATCTGGCTCTGTGTGCGTTGGGACTGGTGATACGCCGGCCAACGCACATTTCATTCTCGTGGGCTCGCCCGCGGCACGCCTCGTTGCTGGTGCTGATGGAGTTGTTCGTGCTGGCGGTGGCCGTGCGCGTGTCTGTGGTGCGCGAGGTGCCGGTGGGGCTGTGGGGCGACTCCTACCACCACACTCTGATCGCGCAGTTGCTGGTCGATAACGGCGGCCTGTTCACCTCGTGGCAACCCTACGCGCCGCTGAGCACATTCACCTATCACTTCGGCTTCCAGGCCAACGCGGCATTCCTGCACCATCTTACTGGCCTGCCCGTGCCGCAATGCGTGGTGCTGATGGGGCAGTGGCTCAATGCGTGCAGCGTGCCGATGGCCTATCTGCTCGCGGCCCGCTTTACACGCAGCGCCACAGCCGGCCTGTGGGCGGCCGTGCTCACCGGCTTCGTCAATGCGCAACCCGCTTACTTCGTGAACTGGGGCCGTTACACCCAACTCGCCGGCCAGCTCATTTTGCCCGCACTACTGGTGGCCTGGGCCGAGGCGCTCAATGTACACCGCATACGCCGCAAGATTCGTTGGCCGTGGATGATCATGGCCAGCGTGCTCACGGCCAGCCTGATGCTCACCCACTACATCGTCTCCATTTTTGCCGGGCTATTTGTGTTGGTGCTGATTGGGGTCGCACTGGTGCGCAGTCAAAACTGGCGCGAGGCCGGCACCGTCATGTGGGTCAGCGCCCTGACCACGCTCGCATCGCTCATGTTGGCTGCGCCGTGGTTGCTCAACACCTTGAACGGCTATTTGGTGCAAAACGTGAGCGAATTTGTTACGGGTGCCGTCGGCGCGCAACGCATCACTGAATATTCGGCACTGAACTGGCCGGACCCGTTCTACCTCAACAAAGCCATCGTGGCGCTGGCCGTGCTGGGCTTGCTGTTGGGCATCGCGCGCGGCCTGTTGCGCAAAACATGGCACACCCTGATCTTCGCCGCATGGACCGGCTGCATCATCCTCGCGATTGTGCCAAATGTGGTGGGCTTGCCCGGCCGTGGCGTCATCGATGTCCTGACCGGCTACATTGCGCTCTATCTCACCGTCGCGCCGCTGGCCGGCTTTGGCCTGGCCATGCTGCAAAAATGGTTACAGCGGCTGGCACACCGGCGCTTCGCCGTGCCAGCTCGATGGGTGACGATTGGGGCCGTATTTGGCATGATGGGTCTGGCTGTGTGGGGCGTGACCTGGCAAAGCCGTATTCTGGATGTGGGCAACCAGTTGGTGCGACCGGCCGATCTGCGCGCCATGCGCTGGATTCGAGCCAACACACCCGCCGATGCCCGCTTTCTGGTCAACACCTTCCCAGCCTACGGCGGCACTCTCATCGCCGGCAAAGACGGGGGCTGGTGGATTCCGCTGCTGGCTGGCCGCCCGTCCACCCTGCCACCCATCACCTACGGCAGCGAGCAGGGTTTCGCCCCCCACTACCGGCAACAGGTGAATGACTTTGCCGCTGCGTTACGCGGCAGGCCGCTCACCGATGCCACGCCGGTGCAACTCAACCTGACCACGCCGCAAGC
>JBBQST010000387.1:0-4524 GCA_038213625.1 Thermoflexales bacterium | reverse complement strand
CCCGGCCTCCGCAAACCGCGCAGCATGCTTGCCGGTCTCAACACCGTAGCCAGCAGCCTCCACGCCGACCAGTTTCACCGCATCGTGCAAAAAGCCGTAGAAAATGCCGATGGCGTTGCTGCCACCGCCCACACAGGCGATGACCTGATCGGGCAACCGACCGACCTGCTCCAAAATCTGTCCACGCGCCTCTTTGCCGATCACGCTCTGGAATTCGCGCACCATGAGTGGATAGGGATGCGGCCCCAGCGCGCTGCCGATGATGTAATACGTGTCGTTCGGGTTGGCCACCCAGTCGCGCATCGCTTCATTCACGGCATCCTTGAGTGTCCGGGTGCCACTCTCCACACCGCGCACCTCGGCCCCCAACATGCGCATGCGAAACACGTTCATCTCCTGGCGGGCCATATCGACGGTGCCCATGTAGACGACGCAGTCCAGGCCCAACAGCGCGCACGCGGTGGCGGTGGCGACGCCGTGCTGGCCGGCGCCGGTCTCGGCGATGATGCGCTTGCGGCCCATGCGTTTGGCCAGCATGGCCTGCCCCAGCGCGTTGTTGATCTTGTGCGCGCCGGTATGGGTCAGGTCTTCGCGCTTTAGATAGATTTGCGCGCCGCCTAAATGCTCGCTCAGGCGTTGGGCGTGCGTCAGCGGCGTGGGCCGGCCGACATAGGTTTTGAGCAAGTGCTCGTACTCGCTGCGAAACGCCGCGTCATCCCGAAACTCATCAAAAGCTTCGGTCACATCCTCCAACACCGGCACAATCGTCTCGGGCACATACCGGCCACCATACGGGCCAAACTTGCCGTGTGCGTCGGGCAGATTTTCCAACTTCGATTCCAGGTTTTCAATTGACATGCGTAAAACTCTTGACAGAATAACGGCAAACTGTGTGAGGGGCAGACCGTTCCGAACGGTCTGCCCCTCACACAGTTTGCCCCTACAACTTCGCGTTGCGGATGAACGCCAGCACTTTGGCGTGGTCTTTTTTGCCAGGCGCGGCCTCAGTGCCGCTGGCCACATCCACACCCCACGGCCGAATCTGCCGCACTACTTCGCCCACATTATCGGGCGTAAGGCCGCCGGCCAGCAACATGGAATGCGCCTGAGCCAGGGTCGCGGCCAGCGCCTGATCCGCCTGCACGCCACTGCCGCCATATAACGTCTCATGATCGGCGTCGAGCAGAAAAGCCGGGGTGGTCGCCATGCGAACAGGATTCGCTTCAATCAGGCTACTACGCCACTCCACCCAGGTTTTGCCCCGCACCACCTTGAACGCGCGGCCATTCATCGTGGTCAAAATATCGTGTGGCTCATTGCCGCTCAATTGGGCCAGATCCAGATTTACTTCATCCAACACGCACTGCATATGCTCGGCCGTCTCGTTCACAAACACACCCACCAGCAGCGGACAGGGCTGGCACGCAGCCCGCAATGCGGCCACCACCATGCGTGCCTCATCCACCCCGATGGCGCGCGGGCTGGGTGGGTAGAAGATAAAGCCCAGCATATCGGCCCCAGCCTGGGCCGCCAGCAACGCATCTTCCAGGGTGGTGTTGCCGCAAATTTTGACAACGGTCATTTTTGTGTCTCTGCCTGAACACGGGGCACGCTCGCCAACTGGCGTACCTGCCCGGCCATGTTGGGGCTGGTGATCAGGCTCTCGCCGACCAGAATCGCATCGGCCCCCATCGCGGCCACTTGGGCCACATCGGCCGGGGTGAAGATGCCGCTCTCACTCACCAAAATCATGCGCGCACGGGCCTCGGCGTTGGCTGTGCTCAACAGGGTCGCACAGCGGCGAGTGGTTTCGATATCGACCTTGAACGTGCGCAGGTCGCGGTTGTTGACGCCAATCACAGTTGCGCCAAGCGTCAATGCGCGCGCCGTTTCAGCCTCGTCATGCACTTCCACCAGCGGCGTCAACTTGAGTTCCAGCGCCAGTTGATGCAAATCGCGCAGCTCATCATCATCCAGCGCAGACACAATCAGCAAAGCCGCGTCGGCCCCAGCCGCACGCGCCTCGTAAAGCTGATACGCATCGACGATGAAGTCTTTGCGCAGAACCGGGATTTTTATGGTGGGCTTGGTCGCAGTGAGGAAGTCGAGGTGGCCGTGGAAGAACGGCTCGTCCGTCAGCATGCTGATGGCGCTGGCCCCATTCGCAGCGTAGATTTGGGCAATCTCGGCTGGCTTGAATTCGCCGTGGATAAAGATGCCCTTGGACGGCGAGGCGCGCTTCACCTCAGCAATCAGCGCCACATAGCCGTCGGTGCGGCGCAGTGCGGCAGCGAAATCGCGGGTGGGCAGGGCGGATTCAGCCGCGCGGCGCACCACTTCCAACGGGTGGTGCTGTTTGCGCTGGGGCACTTCCACCTGCCGCTTGTGATCCAGAATTGTGTCCAGAATTGACATTGGGGTGATTGTAGCGAGTTAATCTGATTGTTGAGAACAGCACGAATCGTCTGCCGGAATTACTGACTGCGTAACATCAGTCGCGGGAATGACGTTATGACTTGGTGATTTTTCTTTGACCCTCTTTAGCCCATGAAAGGCTGTGCTTTCAAACGTGCGTATTTTGTCATTTGCTGATTGAATGCCCAGTCATAGATTGAGGTGAAACTATGAAGATTCAAGACATGCACATTACACCGGTGGCCATGGCCGACCCGCCGCTGCGCAACGCGGCCGGCCTTCACGCGCCATATGCACTTCGTGTCATTGTGGAACTGGTGACAGACGACGGCTTGTACGGGCTGGGCGAGATGCCGGGCAGCGCCGGTATCCTGGCCGATCTACAAGCCGTTCGGCCCCACATCATCGGCAAAGATCCGTTCCAATTGAATGCGATCCTGGCTGCCATTGAGGCGCATTTTGGGCCGGGCTCTGATGCCAGTGTGTCCAAGCAAACCATGCGCACCACGATTGCAACGCGGCGCAGTGCGCGCACCTACAGCCCCATCGAAGTGGCCTGCTACGACCTGATGGGCAAAGCCACCCATCGGCCGGTGTGTGATCTGTTGGGCGGCCGTGTGCGCGAGCAGGTGCCCTTCTCGGCCTACCTGTTTTTCAAGCACATCGGTGCCGGTGGCGAGCTGGGCTTTGGCGTGGATGAGGCTGCAACCGGCTGGGCGGCAGCGCGCCAGGCCGAGGCGTTGACGCCGGACACCCTGGCCGCGCAAGCCATCGCCATGTGCAAGGCATTTGGCTTCAAGTCCATCAAGTTGAAAGCCGGTGCGCTGGAGCCGGATATTGAGGTGGCCAGCATGTTCGCGCTGCGTGATGCGTTTGGGCCGGGCACGCCCTTGCGCATTGACCCCAACGCCGTGTGGAAGGTGGAAACGGCGATTCACTGGGGCAGGCAAATGGAAGGGATTCTGGAGTATTACGAGGACCCCGTGCGCGGCCAGGCCAATATGGCCGAGGTGGGCCGCGCGGTCAATATTCCCCTCGCGACCAACATGTGCACGACCGGCTTCGAGGACATGCCGGGCAGTGTGCGGCTGGGCAGCGAGCACATCATCCTGAGCGACCACCACTTCTGGGGCGGCCTGCGCGCCAGCCTGGAGCTGGGCGCGATGTGCCGGACATTTGGGCGCGGCCTGTCGATGCACTCGAATAGCCACCTCGGCATCTCATTGATGGCGATGGCGCACCTGGCCGCGGCCACCCCGAACCTGACTTATGCCTGCGACACGCATTACCCATGGCAGCACGAGGACGTGCTGGTGGGCGGGCGGGTGCCGATCGAGGACGGCTGTGTGCGGGTGACCGATGCGCCGGGGCTGGGCATCGAACTCGACCGTGCCGCGCTGGCCCAATTGCACCAGAACTATCTCAAGTGCGGCCTGACCGAGCGCAACGACGAGATCGAGATGCAAAAGGTGGAGCCGGGCTGGAAGTTCGCGGCCGTGCGGTGGTGAGAGAGCTGGGAGCTGGGAGCTGGGAGCTGGGAGCTGGGAGCGATGAGCGATGAGCAGAGAGCAGAGAGCAGAGAGCAGAGCGTTCCTAACACTTCGCTTCCTGCTCTTCGCTCTTCGCTCTTCGCTCCTAGCTCCCAGCTCTCCGCTCATGCGCTCCGCATCGGCGCTGGTAACATCGGGCTCGAATGTCCACACCGCACATCCACGACAGCGCGCCGGGCGAGAACGCACACACAAGCATCCGCATCGGCGTCGTGTCCGACACCCATGTTCCCCATCGCATCCCCCACCTGCCCAAACCCATGCTGGACCTGTTGCAGGGTAGCGACTTGATTTTGCACGCCGGCGATCTGGAAGACCCGGCCATCATCGATGAACTCAGCCAGATTGCGCCGGTGCATGCCGTGCGCGGCAACCTGCACTGGCAATACAGCCTCGGCACGCACGATCAAACCCTGCCTGCCCAACGGACCTTGCCGTTGGGCCAGCACACGCTGTGGATGACCCACGGCCACATCAACTTTGGCTACAGCATGTTGGACAAGCTGGCTCACTTCAGCGGCAAGCCTCGGTTAAACCTGGTCAATAACATGATCATTGC
>JBBQST010000386.1:0-4525 GCA_038213625.1 Thermoflexales bacterium | reverse complement strand
CCGACCCCTAAAGGGGAGTCGCTGGTGAAGTCAACGACTCCCCTTTAGGGGTCGGGGGTCATTTACCGAGTTCACACGACTACCTGACTCAAGACGATTGAGTCAAGAGTCTTGAGTCTTGAGTCTTGAGTCTTGAGACTTTCCCAAACCATGACATCAACCTCACCTTCATTACGCGGCGTATTTCCCGTCTTCCAAACGCCATATTTAGCCGACGAAACCATCGACTACGCCACGCTTGGGCACGAGATCGACTGGCTGTTTGAGCAGGGCAGCCACGGCGTGGTCATGGCGATGGTGTCCGAAGTGCTGCGGCTGAGCGATGCCGAGCGCATGGCGATGGCCCAGTTCGTGTGCGAGACAGTCCGCAAGAGCGGCGGCACGCGCGCGGTCATCATCAGCGTCGGCGCCGAATCCACCCGCCAGGCCGAGGCGTTTGCGCGGCAGGCCGAGTCGGCGGGCGCGGCGGCAGTGATGGCCATTCCACCCGTGTCGATTGCCATTTCCGAGGATGAGTTGCAGCGCTACTACGAGCGCATTTTGCACGCCATCACCCTACCCGTCATCGTGCAGGATGCCAGTGGCTATGTGGGCCGGCCCATGTCGATTGGGCTGCAAGCGCGGCTGTTCAACGCCTTTGGCGACCGCGTCATGTTCAAGCCCGAGGCCACGCCGATTGGCCCGCGCCTGTCGGCCCTGCGCGACGCGACCGGCGGCAAAGCGGCCGTGTTTGAAGGCACCGGCGGCATCGCCCTGGTGGATAGCCATCGGCGCGGCATCACCGGCACCATGCCCGGAGCCGACCTGATCGACGCCATCGTCGCGTTGTGGCAGGCCCTGGAAGCCGGAGACGACGCCCGCACCTATCGCATCTCCCTGCCGCTCTCGTCGCTCATCGCCATGCAAAACAGCCTGGATGCATTTCTGGCCGTGGAGAAACACCTGCTGTGCCGGCGCGGCATTTTCAAAAACACCCTCGTGCGCGGCCCCGTCGGCTACACCCTCGACGAGGAAACCCGCCGCGAAGTGGACCGGCTGTTTGATGTGTTGATGGCCGCGCTCAAGACAGGCAGATAGACAGGCAGCTAGCGGTTGGCGGCTGGCGTTCTTCCACCAGCCGCCAACAGCCAACAGCCAGCCGCCAACAGCCAACAGCCAACCACCAAAATGCTATTCCCCAAAGGACTCATCGTCTCCTGCCAGGCCTACGAAGGCGACCCCCTGTTCGGCGCGCACATCATGGCGGCGCTGGCACGCGCGGCCGAGGAGGGCGGGGCCGTTGGCATTCGGGCCAACTCGCCGGCCGATATCGCCGCCATTCGCCAGGGTACCAAACTCCCCATCGTCGGCCTCTACAAGGTGCACTCGACCACCAGCGATGTCTACATCACCCCGGACATCGCCAGCGCCGTTGCCATTGCGCAAGCCGGCTGCGACATGATCGCGATCGATGCCACGCCGCGCCCGCGCCAGAACGGCACCACCCTGGAACAGCTCATCAAGTTCATTCACGACGAGTTGGGCAAGCCGGTGATGGCCGACGTGTCGTGCATCGAAGACGCCCTGCTGGCCCAGATGCTGGGTGCCGATGTGATCAGCACCACCATGGCCGGCTACACCGCCCACGGCCGCCCCAAAATGCCCGGCCCCGACCTGGAGTTCCTGGCCGAAGTGGTCAAAACTGTGTCTGTGCCCGTGACAGCCGAAGGCCGCTTTCACGAGCCGCAACAGGCCGCGCAAGCCATGGCCCTGGGCGCGCACGCCGTCATCGTCGGCAGCGCCATCACCCGCCCCGAAGACATCACGCGCCGGTTTGTGCGACGGATTGAAGAGACGGGGGACGGAGGACGACAGACGGCTGACGACGATAGGCGGTCGTCAGCCGTCTGTCGTCGCGGCTTCTGAGCCGCTCCGTCTCCCGTCTCCCATCCCCTCCAACAGCCGCATCGCACTGTCATACAGAATGGCGCTGCCGATGGGGAGGGCGGCTTCGTCCACATCGAACGTCGGGGTGTGCCAGTCGCCGTGGCCGTCCAATTGGGTGCCCAGATACAACATGGCGCCGGGGGCGGCGTTGGCAAAGAAGCTGAAATCCTCGCCGCCCAGGCCCAGCTCATCGTCGCCACCGATGCACCGGGGGCCGAGCATGGCCTGGGCCGAGTCCAGCATCACCTGAAGCATTTTGGTGTCGTTTAGCGCCACCGGCAATGCGCCGGGCAGCCAGGTCCAGGTGCAGTCCGCGCCCATCACCTGTGCCACTTGCACCACCTGTTCCACCGCCCGCATGGCGCGCGTGTGCGCCTCGGTGCTGCGCGTGCGCAGGGTGCCTTGCAGATGAATCTCAGAGGGAATGACATTGTGCGTGTCACCGCCGTGAATCGCGCCGACGGTGAGGGTGGCGGCGTGCAAGGGGTCCACCGAGCGCGACACCAGTGTGTGCAGGGCCGTCAGCACATGGCCCAGCACCAGGGCCAGATCCACGCTGCGGTGGGGCATGGAGGCGTGGCCGCCTGGCCCGCGCAACACACACTCGAAGTTGTCTACGCTGGCCGAGACGGCCGGGTCGTACGACACGATTCCCGCCGGATGCCACGGCGTCACATGCAGGGCCAGCACGGCAGCGACATCGCGCATCGCGCCCTCCAGCAACATGCGGTGCGCGCCACTGAAACCCTCGGCATCCTGGGTCTCCTCGCACGGTTGAAAGATCAGCCGCACGCCGCCGCGCTCGGGAGGGCGTTTGGCCAGGAGCGCGGCCGTGCCCAGCAGCATGGCCGTGTGCGCGTCATGGCCGCAGGCGTGCATGCGCCCCGCCACTTGCGAGGCATAGTCCGTGGGGTTGGTCTCGTGGATGGGCAGCGCGTCCATGTCGGCCCGCAGCGCAATCAGCTGGCCGGGTTGCTCGGCGCGCACCTCAGCCACAATGCCGGTTTTGCCCACGCCGACGTGGAACTCGATACCTAACTCGGTCAGTGTTTTGGCGACGAATTGCGCCGTTTGAAATTCCTCGAAACCCAGCTCAGGATGCCGGTGCAACTCGCGCCGCCACGCGCGCAACTCGGGCAGCAGCTGTTGAGCCTGGGCCAGGGTGTCGGCCGATTGGGTTGTTGTGGCTGAAGCTGTGGGGGAAATGCTCATGGTGCAATCGTAACGGATGCAGGGCGCTGGCTTTAAGGACCCAACTTCAGTTGCTAAAAAACTGCAATCAAGAGGCGGAGGGGATTTTGGACAGAATGACAGAATGGACAAAATAGGTTGCAGGTGTCAAAAATCCTATTTTGGTAACTGCTCAGCCCCGGATTTTGAGACTGGATTTACAAGATTTACAGGATGGAAATACTCTCCCAATCTTGTAAATCCTGTTCATCCTGTCCAAAAGGCCTGAGTAGTTACCTATTTTGTCTATTCTGTCATTCTGTCCAAAATCTTTCCCAGACAAACAATCACGAATCATGCTGAGGTGATACTACGTCTCCATGAACGACGTCATTCAACTTCTGGCGCAACTGGTCGAGATCGATTCGATCAACCCTGAGCTGGTACCGGGGGGAGCCGGCGAAGGCGGCATTGCCCAATTTATTGGACATTGGCTGGAGAAGGCCGGTCTGGACGTGCATCTGGATGAGGTGCGGCCGGGGCGGCCCAACGTGATTGCCAGGGCGCGTGGTGCGGGCGGCGGACGCACGCTGCTGCTCAACGGCCACATCGACACCGTGGGCGTGGCCGGCATGACACAGCCGCATCAGCCGCGCATAGAACACGGGCGCATGTATGGCCGGGGTGCCTACGACATGAAGGCGGGTGTGGCCGCGTGCATGGTCGCGATTGCCGAGGCTGCGACAAAACAGTTGCGCGGCGATGTGATATTTACCGCCGTGATGGACGAGGAATTTGCCGGCGAAGGCACGCTTGATGTGGCCCGGCGCTACCAGGCCGATGCCGCCATTGTGGCCGAGCCGACTGAGATGGATCTGGTGGTCGCGCACAAAGGCTTCGTGTGGCTGGATATCGAAACGCACGGTGTGGCCGCGCACGGCTCGCGGCCCGATCTCGGCGTCGATGCCATTGCCAAAATGGGCCGCGTGCTGGTGGAGCTGGATGCGCTCAATGCCAGGCTGTTGGCGCACCCCACCCACCCGCTGCTCAAATCCGGCTCGCTGCACGCCTCACTCATTCGCGGCGGCCAAGAGCTTTCGAGCTACCCGGCCAGTTGTGTGGTGCAGGTGGAACGGCGCACGGTGCCAGGAGAAACGCCGGCTGTGGTGGAAGCGCAAATTCAAGAGATCGTCGAGCGCATCGGTGCGGCCGATGCCAGCTTCAAGGCCATCGTGCGGCGCGGGTTGGATCGCGAGCCGATGAACACGCCCGAAGATTCGCCCATCGCCAACTTAATCAAACACCATGCCACGGCCATTGCCGGCCGCGCGCCGCTGGTGGCGGGCGCGCCGTTCTGGACCGATGCAGCCTCACTCTCGCAGGTGGGCATTCCGGCCGTGTTGTTTGGGCCGAGCGGTGCCGGCGCGCA
>JBBQST010000385.1:0-4531 GCA_038213625.1 Thermoflexales bacterium | reverse complement strand
CGAGGCGCACGGCAGAGACGGTGGGCTTTGCAACCCTGGCGCTGGATGCGGCCGCGGCTTTCACCAGGTGCATGTCCACGTCGAACAGGTTGCACAACGCCCCCAGACTGCCATCCAGCGATTGCAGGCCGGCCGGAACCGATGGCTCGACAGATGGGGTGCCATCTGATTCGTCCTTGTCCATCTCGCTCTCATCAACGTCCTCGTCGCCATCCGAATCGCCTCTGCGCGTCACCATCGCCAGCCAGATGAGATACAGGGCGCGATAGTCGCCGTTGATGATCTGCCGCCGCACGCCGGCCACCTGCGCCAACAGGCCCTCGGCCTCAATCCAGTCACTACGGCCACCGTCTTCGTCATCGATCTCGATGTCCAGGAGGGTGAAAGGGCCGCTGTGTGTCCGCGTGATCACGCGTTCGATGAGATAGGGTTCGAGCGCCCGGGCAGAAATTGCCGCTTTGGGGAAGCGAAAGGCCAGCCGCCGCGTGCCCCAGTTTGCGACGTAGAGAAACGCATCGAAATAGCGCTCCAATATTTTCAGCGGATCGTGTTTGAAGTCGCCCCACGAATACGTGACGCTGGCCTGAGTGGCGCTGACTGTGTCCATGTGACTGGAGAGCGCGCCGACCTCCTTGATCTGTTGGGTATCTAATGGCCGGTCGAGCGCCAGCCACTCATAGTATTGATATTCGCTCATGATTCCTCTGGCCTTGTTTTAATCACTTCCGTGCCGAATCGCGAAATTAAAATATGAATTACAAATGTCAAATCACTGTCAAGAATTGTATATCCCTGTATCGTTATCGCTGTTTCACACTTACGCAAGCACATTTTGGCAGGAGTTCAGTATGGCAAATCACAAATTTACTCGGCAAATTCTGGTGCCGCTGGCGACACTCATCACAATCGTCGTCAATGTCGGCATTGACCGAGTCCGGACCGATGGCGTGACCACGGCGCAAATCTCCGACAGCTTCCCCAACTTTTTTGTACCCGCCGGCTATGTCTTCGCCGTGTGGGGGATCATCTACATCGGCCTGATCCTATACACCATTTATCAGGCGCTCGACAAGAATCTGGATAACCCACGGTTACAGGCGATTGCGCCACTGTATCTGCTCAGCGGCGTGTGCAATATTCTGTGGCTCATCGCGTTTCATCTGGGCCAATACGGCCTCTCCATGATCATGATGACGGGGCTGCTGTTGTGCCTGATCGGGTGCTATGTGCGCCTCGGCACCGGCCGCACGCAAGTCTCGGGCAGCGAGCGCGGGTTCGCACGTGTGCCCATCAGCATCTACCTGGGCTGGATCACCGTCGCCACTATCGCCAATGCCACCCAGTATTTGGTGTTCCTCAAGTGGGATGGATTCGGCATTGCGCAGCACACCTGGGCCGTGATCATGATTGCAGTTGCGGTTGTTGTCGCGTTGCTCATGCTCGTGCGGCATCGCGATGTGGCTTATTTGCTCGTGCTGGTGTGGGCGATCGCCGGCATTGGAGTGAAGCAGGCGGCCGTGACCACGGTGGCTACGCCGGCGTGGATCGCCACTGCAATTGTGGCTGTGTTTGCGATTGCCGCAGTGGTGATGCGCCGGCCGGCCCCGCCTGTTATCCAACTTTCAAGCTGAGCACTGAAGATCGTGCACGTGTCACGTTAGACGTGCACGTGCACGGTCTGCTGCGCTCGCTCAAAAGAACCGCTTGCGCAACTCGCCCGCATACACACAATCGCTCTGAGTGAATCTAACTAACGATGGAGGAATGGCATGCGTGTGTTAATCATGACGGATATGGAAGGCGTGAGCGGCATCGTGGTGTGGGAGCAGGTGAACGGCGGCGCACCCATGTATGAGGAGGGCCGCAAACTCTATACCGAAGAGATCAACGCGGCCGTGCGTGGCGCAAAGGCGGCCGGCGCAACTGAAATTGTGGTGGTGGATTGCCACGGTGCTGGCGGCGGTTGGACGTTTAACTCACTGGTTCCGGAGATGCTCGATCCGGACTGTGAGTGGGTGGCGCATCACGCCTGGTCGCGCTACACCGAGCTGTTGGAAAAGGGTTGCGACGCGTGTCTGCTGGTCGGCATGCATGCGCGGGCCGGCACTCCCGACGGCGTGTTGTGTCACACCATCTCAACCACCACCTGGCGCAACCTGTGGTTCAACGATGATCTGGTGGGCGAGAGCGGCATCAACGCCGCACTGTGCGGCCATTACGGCGTGCCTATTTTGCTGGTCACCGGCGATGAAGCGACCTGCCGCGAAGTGACCAGCCTGCTCGGCAGTGGGTTGACCGCGGTGGCCGTGAAGAAAGGGCTGACGCGTTACTCAGCCCGTCAGATTCCGCCGGTGCGTGCCCGACAACTCATTGAAGCCGGTGCTAAAAAGGCGCTTGAGAATCTTGGTGCCGTGAGGCCGTATGTGCCGGCCAAACCTATCACCATCACGATCGAGCTCGGCACGGTGGAAAGCGCGGACCAGTTTCGCGGCCGGCATGGGGTCGAGATTGTGGAGCCGTTGAAGGTGATCAGCAAAGCCGAGGACTGGATGACTGCCTGGAACCAGATCTGGCACTACTAAGCCGGCGTTCGGCCCAAAGCTTACTCAAGCCAAGCGGTCGGAGCGCTTAAGATTGATCCCATCGATACAACGCTTTCAGCGCTCCGACCGCTGACTCACCGGCACCTTTGATACCTTCTGACACCTGCTGACACCTTTCTTCCAACACCTTTTCACTCCCCCACCATGAATTACTGGCTCTTCAAATCTGAACCCCACGTCTTCGGCATCGATGATCTGGAGCGGGCACAAGCCTCAGTCTGGGACGGCGTGCGCAACTATCAGGCCCGCAACTACTTGCGCACGGCCCAGATCGGCGACCTCGCGTTCTTCTACCATTCGAGCACCCAGCCCACCGGCATTGTCGGCACTTGCGCCATCATCGAAACCAACATCGCCGATCCCTCACAATTTGATCCGCAATCCAAATACTTCGATCCGAAAAGCACCCTGGTCGAGCCGCGCTGGCAGACCGTAAAAGTGCACTATCAAAGCAGATTTCCTCGAATTCTGAGCCTCGATGAATTAAAAGCAACCTTTACCGGCGACGAGTTCGCGCTGGTTCGCAAAGGCATGCGCCTGTCGGTGATGCCGGTGAGCGAGCCTGTAGCCAAACGCATTCTCGATCTCGCCACAACGCCCTCGTAACGTACCATCCCAACATGGACCCAAACCCCTGGCTGGCCACGCGCAACCGCACCGGCTGTGAATATGATGCGCCCTACGAAGCGCGCGCCGCCGCCGGCTTCGATGTGCACGGCGAAGCCAATCTCGTCGAAAGGCTGCTGCGCTCAGACCTCAATTCATCCCGATCAAGCCCACCTAATCCCGTGCTGCGCGTATTGGACGCCGGCTGTGGCACCGGCCGCATGTCAATTGAGCTGGCCCGCCGCGGCATGAACACGGTCGGCGTCGATCTGGACGAGGTGATGCTGCGACAGGCGCGGGCCAAAGCGCCGCACCTGGATTGGCGACAAGGCGATCTCTCCAGCATCCAATTGGATGGCCAGTTCGACGCCATTGTGCTGGCCGGCAATGTCATGATTTTCGTTACGTCAGGGACCGAAGCCGCAACCCTCAACAATATGGCGCGTCATCTCAAGCCCGGCGGCCTGCTCATTGCCGCATTCGAGTTGGGGCCTAAATCATGGACCGACCTGACCATCGACGGCTACGATCAGCTTGCAACAGCGGCCGCGCTCACAAAAGTGGCGCGCTGGTCTACCTGGGAGCAAACGCCGTGGGTGGCCGGTGATGACTATGCGGTGTCGGTGCACGCGCTCCAGGCCACGAGTTTGTAAGGGGCACAGCAGCGGGCTCGTCGCGGATCAAACCCATACACCAGCCCGCTGCTTTGCCCTAACCCTCGCTATAGACAAACGCGTTGAATGCCCTATCGTTAGTCCACATACGAGTCAAATGAGTCAAATTGAAATTGCAGGAGGGAACTGATATGCGCTATCACCCATTACAACGCACAGACGACGGCTACGTTCTGGGCAAGCATCATGTGGACGCAGGCTCGCGCCTGGAGGTGCCCAATAACCCATTCGGTCAGGACCGCATCGGCATCGTCATCGAGAGGGACGGCGCGCTGTGCATCGACTTCGCCGGCAAGGTCAAGGCCCTGGACGAGTTGCTGGATGAATCGTTTGGCTACGCCGGCAAGGTGCCGCAGGGCAGACCTCCAGCCCGGTTCAATGCCCCCCGGCGCAAAAACTAAGCCTGCATCATGGTAAAATTTATGCCGTTTGGTGAGCAGCTCTGTGCTAAACAGAGCTAAACACTAAACCTGTTGGGGCGTCGCCAAGTGGTAAGGCAGTGGACTTTGGATCCGCCATTCGTTGGTTCGAATCCAGCCGCCCCAGTTTTGGCTTATGAAAGAGCCTTGATACGTGTTCGTATCAGGGCTCTTTCATTTGTGCACAATCGGCTGTCGGCCGTTCCGGCTGCGGGGCTGGCTGATGGCT
>JBBQST010000384.1:0-4564 GCA_038213625.1 Thermoflexales bacterium | reverse complement strand
CACTTGCTCACTTGTTCATTCAATCAACATTCAATTAACAAATGAGCAAGTGAACAAATGAACAAATTCTTAAGCAAGCAGATGATTGACAATGATCTCGCCGACGCCGTTCTGGTAGAGCCACAGGCCATTGTTCTGGCCCCGATAGCTGGGCTCGCCGCCCAACCCACCCGTGAGCCGATAGCCGGTGACAAAGCCGATGGCATAGACATTGGGCAGCGGAGTGCCGGCCGCATCCAACACCCGGCACTCAGTGTCCACCATGCGGCTGTCGGCCCGGTTCTGCGCGCACATCAGATCCACCGGCGCGCCCGTTGCGTCGTAGATGGGCATGACAGCGGGGCGGTAGCCAAAGGCCGGGATCACCAACGCGGCCTCATCCAGCAATTGCGCCAGGTCGATGGGGTTGTTCTGGCCGGTCGGGTCGAGCTTGACCATGCGCAGCCGCTTTTCAACCGGCCCCGGCAACATCCCCCGCACCTGCATCAGCAACTTGCGCGATTCCAGGCGCAGGCCGCCCAGCCGATACACGCGTTTCGTCACCGGGCATAGGTCATCTTCATTAAAGTCGGTGTAGCCATCGGCCCAGGCCGCTTCCTTCGACATGTAAAACAGCTTGAGTTTGTCGCGGTGCAACAGCGTAATGTCGCCGTCCTCAAACGCGATATCGGTCTTGTTGAGCAGCATCCACGCCGTGGATAACGCACTGTGTGAGGCACCGATGATGACGACTTTCTTGTTGCCGGTTTTGGCGATGCGCTCGCGCAAACGGCGCTCGATCTCGGTCACGCCTGTTGTTTGCTGCGCGTCGTCGGTGAACATGACCTTGTCGCGAAACATGCTGCAGGTCAGGCCCGGCACAATCGGCGAGGCCAGATCGCGGGTGTGATCCTGCCGGCCGCCCACCGACAACACCAGCTTGTCGGCCACAATATCGCCCTCGTCCACAACTGGGCTATCGGCTTCGCAGCCTTCGCGCGAGACCACATGCACACAGGCGCTGCCGTTGGGCATCAAGCGCACTTCGGTGGCGTCGGTGCGCGGGAGAAAGGCGCTGGCCGGGTTACTTTCTATCGCCTGTTGCAAGGCCGCGCCCAGCACGGTCATGTAGTCGCCGACCAATGCCAGCGGCAATGAACTGTTGCGATAGCGCTCGACCTCGTGCCTGACCGGCGATTGGATGACGCTGGCAAATACCTTTTGGGCCGGCTCAGAATCCAGGCATTCGAGCAGTGTGCCGCCGGCGGTGTCCGACTGAATGACATAGCGGCCGATGGTGCCGCGGCCCATCTGACACTGACGATCCACGATGGCCAGGCCCTGGTCGAGCAGGGTATCGAGCAGCCCTTTTTGGGCGGCATAGACCAGTGGGCCGGTGCCACCGCCGCCCCCACCCACGATGAGCGTTTTGAAATGCCGCGTCTGGCCGTTGAACTGTAAAGTCTGTTGGGGTTGACTCATGATTTTTAGAAATACGCTGGTTGTCTGTCAAAGGGAAGTCGTGAACTAATAACGTTATCCCCGCGAACGTGGGAATCCAGGCTTGACGCTAGTGAAAGTTCGGAATAAAACCCGGTAAAACGAACCGTCAAGGAAAGTCTTTACATCGCAACGTCATTCCCGCGGAGGCGGAAATCCAGGCGTAACCCCAACGCAATAGTTGATGGAAGGTCTGGATTCCCGCCTCCGCGGGAATGACGATCTAAAGTCTTTACTTTGACAACCTGCTACGCCTCATTTAAACCATGTCGAACGGCTTGAAGTTGAGCTGGCCGTGCTTGTAGTCGTCGAGGGCGCTGAGGGCTTGGATGGCGAACATGGTGACCCAGACGTTGACATGGGGCATGGTGGTGCCGTCGCTGAGCCGGCCAAAGTAGAAGCCGCCGTCGGCGTGTGCATCGCTGGATTCGGCCTGATTGCGCGCGATGATGCTGGCCAGCTTTTCGAGCCGCGGCACATACACCTCGCTCAAGCGGCCTTCGCCCACATGAATCGCGCCCATGCGCAATGCCTGTGAGAGCACGTCCACCCGCTCGTTGTAGAGCGGCTCACCGTTCTGGTAATGACGCGGCACGATGCCCTCATCGTTTTGCAAGTCCAGCAGCCAGGCCGTGGCCTTGGCCGAAGCTTGCAAATAATCCTCACGACCCAGATGCCTGCCCACGGTCCACAACCCCTCGGCCGAGTAGGTGTGCGGGTGCGAATTGGTGCCGCCGGCCGGGAAAGTGACGAAGCGGCCGTTCTGCTCCTGAAACTCCAGCGCGTAATCGCACGCGTTCAGGGCGGCTTTTAGATAGGCTGGTTTTTGAGTGAGATCGTGCAGGTTCAACAGGCCAATCGCGATCTTGGTGTGATAGCTGCCCGAGCACAGCGACCACTCTTTGTCATTCTCGATGAATTCGCCGGTCTGAATGTCGTAGACCGGATAAAAGCCTTTGCCAGGCTTCTGGGCCACATGCACCAACCAGTCGGCCACGCTGGTGGCAGCGGCTAAATATTTGGGGTGGCGGCTGACCCGATATAAATTCGTCAGACCGCTCAAAATGACACCACAATCGAAGGTATAAATCTGCTCGTGCTTGTAATCGAACCGGGTCGGCCGCAGTGGAAATAGACACCGAAAGCCGCCCGTCGGCTCATGCACGGTGTTGGCAAACCAATCACCGGCGCGAATGGCGCTGTTGAGGAAACGCACATCGCCGGTGCGGGTATACAACGAAGCCAGCATCGTCAGCATATAGCCCGTAATCTCAGAGTAGACATAGGCATATTGCTGAGTATCCTGTTCGTACCATGAAACAAACCCGCCATTCAGCGAGGCGTTATCACTGGTCACCTGGGCACCAGACTGGATCATCCATTGACTGGCGCGATCTGTCACCTGGCCAGTCCTGCCGTTGAGTTCGGGCAAATGTGGGCGTGTAAATGATTCGCCGGTCATAGGTACGGCGATTGGTACAGGGGGTGTAGCGAGCGTGGCTTCCATATAGAAATATTTCTCCTCAGTTCAACGATTTAACTAGTCATGAGCAGATGAAATACAAACCAGTTAGTCAGATTCTGCACAAGTCACAACAACATTGCGGCTTGCTTCAGGCGACACAAAACATCGACCCCACGACAGGCACTGGCGCGCGCAGAAAACGCCCGAATAAGGCTTTCTGGATGTATCAGGCGAAGTCCGAGTAGCTATCGTGCCACTTGAGCAGAATGGCATAAAACAACAAGTGTTGCGGTGCCGGCATCAAGAGCAACTTGATAGCCTGATCCCACAACAATGAGCCTCTCAATTTGTCGGACGAGCTTTGACAAGCTGCATCATGAAGTCGTCCAACTGCTGGCCGATGATGCGCCAGTCATATTTGACTTCCACAGTAGCGCGGCCGTTCTGGCTTAGCGACTGGCGCAATGTCGGGTCTTTCAGCACCCGCACAACCGCCTGGGCAAATGCCTCGGGCTGATCCGCGATCAGAATGTCGTGACCCGGAGTCAGGTCCAACCCGTTGGCCCCGCGCGAGGTCGCCACCACCGGCGTGCCCAGCGCCATCGCCTCCGGCACTTTGATGCGGGTGCCGCCCCCGAATCGCTCGGGCACCACACTGAGCCAGCTTTGGGAAATTCGCGGGCGAACATCGGACAAATGGCCGACCAGGGTGACATTGTCATACTTCGGCAACTCATCCACCGGCACCCCGTCATAGCGACCGCACATAAACAACTTTGCCTGCGGCACTTCGGCAATCACCCGCGGCCAGATGTCACTCAGGAACCACTTCATGGCATCGAAGTTGACGTAGTAGGTCATGGCTCCGGTGTAGACGATGGTGTCGGGTTGGGGCGCGCCAAAATCGCCGGTAAAGCGCGCAATATCGGCTCCGTTGGGAATGACGCCGATGGGGGCATAACCTGGCAAACATTCGTGAATGGGCGCAATCTCGGGCTCGGACACCACGGTGCAGGCATTGATCTGCCGCAGGCTACGGCCCATGTAATAGCGCCACTTATTCCACATCAGCCATTTGCGAAGCCTTTGCAGGGCCGATTTGGCCTGCAAATACTGATCTCGATAAATGCTAATCTCGACCTCTTCCAACAATTTCGGCGTGGTGCGCAATGAGGGTGCGCCCAGGAGATAAGGAATGCTGTCCCAGGCTGAGCCGAGCACCAGATCAAATTTCTCCTCACGGCCTGCCTGTTCGACCCGAGCCAAAAACTCTGCGTTTTGGGTGTCTAGAAAAGAGCGTGGAATGGGACTCAATAGGCCGAGACGAGCCTTCAAACTATTGGCCTGAAAGGGCCGATACAGCACCGTTTCAACCTGATAACAGTGCTTGCGCATCTCACTCAGCCGCTCGTCGCTTACGGGCTCGGAGGCAAATGAAATGAGCCGCACCTGATGCCGGGAGCCGATGCTGCGAATCAGGTTATAGATGCGAATCTTTGCGCCGTTATCGGCGGGAAAGGGAAACCAGCGGGATAGAAGCAGAATGTGCATAGGAGTTTTGCGTTGTGAGCGATATATCGATGAATAAGATGGCCGCGAGTGTAAATGAACGGCCGCATG
>JBBQST010000383.1:0-4575 GCA_038213625.1 Thermoflexales bacterium | reverse complement strand
TTGAACAAGGCCGACAACGCCTTTAAGGCCGTCAGCAAAATTCCAGGCGGGCCGGGTGGGCCCTCCGGCAAGATTGTCAAAGGCATGTTGAGCGGCTGGTGGAGTTGGGCCAAGGATACCGCCTCGAAGATTTCCAAGAATCTGGGCGGCGACCCACCGCGGCAGGACTATCAGCAAATTGCGATTCCTACACCGATTACGCTGCCGCTGAATCTGCCGGATGCACAGGTGTCGCCGGCGCGGGCACAGGCCATCAATGAGGTGACGGCGGCATTTCTGGACATGAACGCCAAGGGCGAAGCCGCGACGATTACGCTGGATCGCTATGGCGGTGCCGGTGCGGCGAAGAACCTCGAATGGACATCGTTGCAAGCGGCCTCGCTGCTGTATTACAAGCAGCAATATGCGCTGGCGCTGACCACGGCGGCGATGAAAATTGACGCGCTGAGGCAGGTGGCGGCGAACGAGGGCGTGACGACGGTGCCGGTGACCGAGGCCGAGATTCGCGCCTATCAGGATCGCTTGCGAGCCACGGGGTTTACGGCCCAGGAGATCAGCGATGCCAAAACAGTTGGCCTGACGGATGCCGAGATTGAAGCCAACAAGCAGGACATTTTGGCGGCCGATCCGGCCAAATCGGCCACGGATGTGATCGTGTATTTGGGGCAGTTGGCCGATGCGTTTCGCAAGCTGTCCAACGACCTGATCAACCCGCCCAACTTCGGCGGCTTCAGTGTGAGTGGCGGCCTAATGGCGCGAACCGCCCAGGCTCAGATCGCCCAGGCACAGGCGGTGACGCCGACGAATCTGGTGCGGGTGTTCAACAATGTGTCCACGGTGCAGCTGGCGAATCCGCTGGCCCAAACGACTGTGATTGACTTGAAAGTGCGGCGGGTGGATGTGCCCTCAGACTGGCTGGTGACGGTGTCGCCGGTGTCGATCACGCTGGCCTCCGGCGCGCAAACCACCGTGACCGTGACGGTGATCCCAGGCGCATCGGCCGTGCAGGGCAGTGTGGCGCGGGTGGCGGTGGAAGGCTATGCCGGCAGCACGTTGCTCGGTGGCGTGGTCGTTGATACACTTCTGCCGCGCTATATATTTTTTGACGGCAAGTTGCATGCGCATTTGCCGGTGGCGATTCGTTAGACCTACGGATTTTTACCACGAAGGTAACTACTCAGTCACCGATTTTTAGACAGAATTTACAGAATAAAACAGAATGAAGAAAAACCAAGATTGCTCTGCATTCTGTTTAATTTTGTTCATTCTGTCCAAAACATCTGAGTAGTTACAGATTGAGAATTAAATTCGGTAAAAGCAAAAGGGCGACTGCGAGTCATGATTGAAAGCTATACCTGACTGCCGTCATTCCCGCGGAGGCGGGAATCCAGGTGTAACCCCGTTGTGACCGTGGTTGGAACTTCTGGATTCCCGCCTCCGCGGGAATGACGTTGCTCTGTAAAGACTTTCCTCGAGGTTACACGTTTTACCGGTTTTATTTCCTAACTTTCATCAACCGATGGCGATGGCTTGTACAAGCGGAAATCGTGATTTACTGATGCGACATACTGCATCCCTACACATACGGAGGCACCATGATTACTGAATCAGACAAGCAGTTTTACGACGACAACGGCTACATCATCATTCGACAGGTGTTCAGTCCAGACGAAATTGCGCAGTATCGCGAGCACTACATGGCGTTGCGCGCCGAAGGCCCCAAGCCCGGCGATTTCGGTGCCAGTAAGTCGCAGGACAATGACCCGCTCTACCAATTCCCGCGCATGATCAACATGCATCAGTGGGACGAGCTGAGCATGAAGTGGCTGCTGGATCAGCGCCTGCGCACGATTTTGACCGAGCTGGCGGGCAGCGAGCCGTATGCGGTGCAGACCATGCTGTACTTCAAGCCGCCCCAATCGCGCGGCCAGGCGTTGCATCAGGACAACTGGTATTTGCGCGCCCAACCCGGCACCTGCATCGGCGCGTGGCTGGCGCTGGACGCGTGTGACGAGGCGAATGGCTGTCTGCAACTGGTGCCGGGCAGCAATCATTGGCCGTTGTTGTGCGCGGTTGAGGCGGACATGGAGAAAAGCTTCACCTCCAACACGGTGGCTATTCCCCCGCATGCCGAGGTGCGGCCCATGATTCTGGCTTCCGGCGATGTGCTGGTCTTCCACGGCTCGGTCGTGCACGGCAGCCTTCCCAACGTCACTACCAATCGATTTCGGCGTGCGCTGATCGGCCACTATGTCGAGGGTGATGTGACCGAGTTGTCGAAGGGGTATCGGCCGGTGCTGCGGTTCGATGGCAGCGAGGTGCAATTGGATGCCACGCCGACCGGCGGGCTGTGTGGCACCTGGGTGACCAAAGACGGCGCGCCGGTGGTGGAATACACCGGTGTGCTGGGTGAACTCTATAAGACGCTGGAGTGAAACAGGCCAGCCTAAAAGCCAGCCAACTTGGGTGTGGGAAAGGAGCGCTCCTCCGCTCCTCGATGATGTTTGCGACGTTATTGTGCAGGAGGTCTTAAGGTCCAGTAGGCCCCGCTTTGCTAAAATTGTGCAGGCCGCACCTGTGTTGCGTTTGGGTGTCTGGCCCCTTTGTTTATGACCACAGAAGCCGATTCAACTGCCTCATTTGCCTCATTACGCCAGGAAAATGCTGATTTGCAACGTCGGCTCGCCGAGTGTGAGGCCGCATTGCAAGCGGCCAACAGCGAGCAGCTCCGTCTCGCAGAAGTGCAGCGCCTGACCCACGAGCGACTTACACTGGTGGCCCGCGCCACCGACGACGCGCTCTATGACTGGGATCTTCGCTCTGGCATCGTGTGGTCGAACGAGGCGTATGTGCGGCAGTTTGGCGATCACTCATCTGACGTGCAGGTGGACATACAGGCGTGGGCGCAACGGCTGCACCCGGATGAGCGCGAGCGTGTCTGGGCCGATCTGACCGCGGCCATCAGCGGCATCGGCGACATCTGGACGGCCGAGTATCACTATCAACGCGCCGAAGGTGACTACGCCTATATCCTGGATCGCATGCACATCGTTCGCGACGGCGCAGGCAAAGCCGTTCGGATGACCGGGGCCATGCTCGACCTGACTCAGCGCCGCCAAACTGAAGAGGCGTTGCGGGCGTCTGAGGAAAAGTTTGCCCAGGCATTTGGTCTCAGCCCCATCATGCTGACGATTACATCGCTGGCGGACGGCCGTTTGATCGATGTGAACCAGAGCCTGCTCGACGCGGTCGGCCAAACCCGTGAAGCCGTGCTGGGACGCACCCCGGTCGAGATGGGTTGGTGGATGCGTCCCGTGGATCACGAACAGGGCACGACCGTGATTGTGCGGGTGCCGTTGGAACGGGTGCCGCTGGAACGGGTGCCGTTAGAGAAGGGGCCACTTGATGTGTCGGCTGGCGGCAAGGAAGATATCGGGCTAATATCCTGAGTGAAAGGTCAATCCGCACACGCGCGGAAAGACTAATTTTTGAGGTAAACGAGGCCACGATGCCAAAAGCAGAAGTCAAAAACCACAACGGCACGCCGACATTGTTTCTGGGTGATGCGCTCGCTGCTTTGCCCCTGCTCTGGCGTGTGTCGGTTTTAACCCGAGAATCCCACCGCCTTTAGAAAGGCGCGCGCCAGCACCATGTGCCCGGCTGGGTTGGGGTGGATGCGATCCCATGCCAGGGCCATGGGGTGCAAATGCGCCAGCACGGGGTCGAACGCGGCCTGCGTGTCGACGAGGATGGCATCGTGCTGCCGGGCCAGGGCTTTGACGACTGCGCCGTATGAATCCATCATCGCGCGCATGGCGTCGGTGCGATTGGGCTCGATCATAAACGGCGTCATCAGCACCAACCCTTTCAGGCGCGGCCGGGTCTGGCTGACCAGTTTCTCAAGGGTCTCGGCGTACGTGTCCAGCCGCACATGCTGCTCGGTTTGCAAGGGCGTGTCGAACTGCCGCCACACATCGTTGATGCCGATCATGATCGAGAGCCAGTCCGGGTTGAGGTCCAGCACATCGGTATGCCAGCGGGTTGCCAGGTCGCGAACTGTGTTACCGGAGCTGCCCACATTGACCACACGAATGTGCTGCTCGGGCAGGGCCGCTGTGAGCGTGGCCTCGACCAGCGCGACATAGCCCTTGCCGAGGGCATCAAATAGACCTTCGCCGATGGGGCGTGCGCGCGCGCAATCGGTGATCGAATCGCCAATCATGACCAGCTTACTGTTAGGTTTGAAAATCAGGCTCATTTGAAATTTCTCTTGCGCTTCGGCCTTGATGCTGCTCACACCGGTGCACGTATGGTTTGTGATGCCACCGCCGGCTCATAGCAAATCGCCATGCCCGGCAGTGGGATGGTAGCAGTTCGCAGAAAAGCCAACACATCGGCCAGAACGTCGCGGTATCGGGCAAAACGTTATCGGCCGAGGTTCTGGCCCGGATTGATCAGGCGTTGGAATTTGCGCCTTCGTTTCCAGCAAAAACGGGTGAATGGGCTTCGGAGACCCCCGACCCCTAAAGGGGAGTCGCTGAGAAAGTCGGCGACTCCCCTTTAGGGGTCGGGGGT
>JBBQST010000382.1:0-4579 GCA_038213625.1 Thermoflexales bacterium | reverse complement strand
AGGCTGAGCCAGGCCGGCGCTGCACCCGGCATCAGGTGTTCGGGGCGAATGCCGACGGTAACGGCCTGTCCATCGGCCACGCGCCCGCGCACGGCCGCATCCAGCTGAAGCCAGCCGCCGAACGCGCGCACCCCCGCGCCTTCGATCACCCCATCGAACAAGTTCATGGCCGGCCCGCCCAAAAACCCGGCCACAAATGCATTGGCCGGGTGGTCGTAGACGTCGCGGTATTCGCCGACCTGCAACACACGGCCCTTGTCCATGATCGCCAGCCGGTCGCCCATGATGGTGGCTTCGGTCTGGTCGTGGGTGACGTAGAGGGTGGTGATGGCAAAACGATTAATGAGCCGGCGAATCTCGATGCGCGTGCTGGTGCGCAGCTTGGCATCCAGGTTGGACAGCGGCTCGTCGAACAGCAACAGCTTAGGGTCGCGGCAGATGGCGCGGGCGATGGCGACGCGTTGCTTTTGACCGCCGGACAGCGTGGCGGGTTTGCGATCCAGCAGCGCGTCGAAGCCGATGCCCATCATCTCCGAGGTCAGCTTTACCCGCTCGTCGATCTCGCTCTCGCGGTTGCGCACGCGAAAAAAGAAGCCCAGATTGCCCTTGTTCTCGAAGTGTGGATACAGCGCGAAGTTTTGGAACACGATGCCGATGCCGCGATCTTTCGGCGCGACGCTCTTCATATCCTGGGCGTCGGGGCCATCGCCGTAGATCACCTGGCCCTCATAGTCCTCCAGGCCGGCGATGCAGCGCAGCAAGGTGCTTTTGCCGCTACCCGACGAGCCGAGGATGACCATGGACTCGCCGTCGTTGATATCGAGGTTGACGCCGTTGAGGGCATTGACCGGGCCGTCCTGTTGCGCGTTGGCCGAGACCACTGAGGTTGCCGTGGTGGTGCGGGCAAAACGCTTGTGCAGATTGTTGACGTGAATACTAGCCATATCGTTAGTGCTTGTCTTGTTTGCGGTAACTACTCACTGATGTTACGCAGTTTGCGAAATTTCCTGCGCAAAAGCCCTGGTAGGGGCGTGGCGGCAGCCGCCCGCATGCTGCGCCCCTACGTCACTCTATAAGACAGGCAAGCGCAACATCAGTCCAATAATTACTGTCTGCGTTTGAGCTGCTTGAGATTTGTAAACTGCGACTTCAATGCAGGATACAACGCTTTGAAGATCGCATAGCTCTCGTTGTATCGCTCTGCGTGTTCGATGCCTGTCGGCCAAAATACCTGTTGTGTTTTGATGGCGAGCGCGGCCGGGTCCAGCCACAGCCGAATGCCCATGCCAGCCAGCAGCGCCGCTCCCATCGCCGAGCCATGGGGGCTCTCGCTCGCTTCCATCGGCAAGCCCAGCACATCGGCCAAAATCTGCGCCCACAGCGGACTCTGCGCCGCGCCGCCCGTGAGTTTGATCAGGATGTTGGGGTCTGCTGGGATGCCCATCTGGTGATGGCCCGTCTGGAGGTGCATGAAGACATCCAGGCTGTCGCGCAGCGAAAACGCCACACCTTCCAACACGGCCCGCACCATGTGCCGGCGCGTATGCAGGGTGCTGAGACCGAAGAAGACGCCGCGCGCATCGGCATCGAAGTGCGGCGTGCGCTCACCCTGCAAATAGGGCAGGAAGATCAGCCCAGCGGCACCAGCCGGAACCTGGGCCGCTTCATCGAGCAATTGCGCCAGCGGAATCCCATCGAACAAAGCAGCCACCCAGGTGAGGGACAAGCCGCCGTTGAGATGCGCGCCCATGACGTGCCAGGTGTCCGGCAGGCAATGACACAGCGCGTGAATGCGGCCGTGTGGGTCGATGACGGGTGTGAGGGTGGGCAGGAACAGTTGCGCTGCGGTGCCGATGGTGCAGGCCAGCGTGCCGGGTTGGGTGACGCCGAGGGCGAGCGCGGCGCATTGGGTATCACCACCGCCCGCAATGACGGGCGTGCCAACGGGCAGGCCGGTGGCCGTGGCGGATGTGGAGGTGATGCGGCCGATGATGTCGTGCGATTGAACGACGCGCGGCAACCCATCTGCGTTCACGCCACATGCCTCCAACATGCGCGCCGACCAGGTGCGCGAGCCCAGATCAAACAGCAGGGTGGCTGAGGCATCGGATGGCTCGGTGGCAAACTCTCCGGTGAGGCGGTGGCCGATGTAGTCCTTGGGCAGCAGCACATGGGCGATGCGTTGATGGGCCTCCGGCTCGTGTTGCTGCAACCACATCAGGCTCAGCGCCATGAACCCGACGGCAGGCCGATTGCCGGTGATGCGGATGATCTCGTGCAGCGGCAACCGTTGTTGCAGTGCCGTGATCTGGTCGGCACTGCGGCCATCGGCCCAGATGATGGCGGGGCGAATGGGCTGGTGGGCACGGTCCAACGCGACCAGGCCGTGCATCTGGCCGGTCAGGCCGACGGCGGCGCAATCGTGTGGATTTAGCGAGTGGGTTTGCAGCAGGCCGCGAATGGCGGCGCAAGCCTGCTCCCACCAGATGGCCGGGTGTTGCTCGGCCCAATTGCGCTGAGGCCGTTCGATGGCATAGGGTTGCGAGTTTTCACCCAGCAGGCGGCCGTGCTCACTGACGGCGATGGCCTTGACCGACGAGGTGCCGAGATCGAGGCCGAGAATCCATTGCATACCGCCTGTTTTACACTAGGCGCATGGCGAATCCAACTTTTTATCACATCGGCTTTGGCAAAGATGATCTGGGCGACAGCGGCGATACCGGCACAGACCTGCCCACTGTGGCCTTGCTAAGCGGCGACCCAGACCGGGCCAGCATGATCGCAAACACCTATTTTTCAGACGTGCGGCGACTGTCGGAGCATCGCGGCCTGAACAGCTACGTGGGCCGGCTACCCAACGGCCGGGCGATTATTTCGGCCACCAGCGGCATGGGCGCGCCGTCGCTCAGCATCGTGGTGAATGAGTTGGTGCAAGTCGGCATCCGCCAGATCATTCGCATAGGCACTTGTGGGTCGATCCAGGACCACGTCAAGCCGGGTAGTGTGGTGATCTCGCGGGCGTCGCTGTGCCGGCAGGGCGCGGCCCACGACATTGCGCCGGCCGATTACCCCGCGGCAGCCGACCCGTTTTTGACCGTGCGGCTGGCCGAGGCCGCCCAAGCGTTGGGCGTGGAGTCTCACGTCGGCATCACCGCCAGTGTCGACACGTTCTACGAGGGGCAGGAGCGGGCCGAGTCGGCCAATCCACACCTGTTGCGCTGGTTGAAGGGCATCACCGAGGAATACCGGCACTTAAATATATTGAACTACGAGATGGAGAGCGGCACGCTGTTCAAGATGGGCGGCGTGTATGGCTTTGAGGCCGCGTGCATCTGCGGCGTCATCGCCCAGCGCACCGCCAGCGAGCAGATTGTGGCCGATGCCAAGATTGGGGCGGTGGAGAGCGCGATCAAGGTGGCGGTGCGGGCCGTGGGGGCATAGCTCAACAAAAACTTGACGCTCCTATGACGTGTCATTCCGAGTTCCCGATAGCCGGGGACGGCAAAGCCAAGCGGCATGAACGGGAGACTTGAGAAGGTTACCGCCAGCTTTGACGCGACCAAACCCCACCCCTAGCCCCTCCCCGCAGCGGGGAGGGGGATCGCACTCCCCTCCCTTCCAGGGAGGGGTTGGGGGTGGGTTCTGCATCGGGACAGTTTCAAAGTCGATTGCCAAATCATGTTGCGAAAATTTCTTGTTCATGAGCAGTGCAACGAGGAATGACACGTCATAGGGGAATGGGGATGCAAGTTGTTAGACCTCGCCGTAGCGGTATTTGGTGCTGTCCTCGATCAGTTGAATCTCGTCCGGCGTGAGGTCGAACAGGCGGTAGACGTGGGCGTTGAGCTCAGTTTCGAGCCGGACGATCTCGGCGGTGAGGCGGGTGTGTTCGGCCTGTTGGGCGCGCAGGTAGTGCTCCCAGTCGTCGCGTTCCCTGAGCGGCACATCAACCTTGAGCGCCTTCTTGAGCTCGGCCCGAAACGCCGCCAGATGGGGCAGCTCCCACCACGCGGTGAGCTTTTGGTTAAGCGTCAGGCCCGGTGCGCCGAGGTCGGACTGGATGCGGCCGCGCACTTGGTTGTGGAGGGCGTAGCGAGATTGAGCAAATGCAGCAATCTGCGTCCCAAGATTTGACAGAATATTTCTGTTACTGGAGTTAGCTCTCGGAACGGGAACTCGCTCCATAAACTGCGTAAACAATCGGTATTCCCATAGCCCACCGCGATACTTGTTGTGTAGACAGATTCTGGCAATCAAGAACCACGCCACACGCGATTGCATATACGCAAGCAAGTAATTGTCCTCAATAGGTGTGAAATAGGCCGTATTGCCAAGAAACAAATCAGGAGCACCAATAGAAAATCGAGGTATTTTGCCGATATCAGGCCAAATAAGTTTTGGCTTGGCAAATTCGCTGTAATAAGCGCATGGACGAAGCTCCCACCAGTAGTCGCCCTTGTCTCCGCGACGTTGCGCAGCATCGCGAAACAATTCTAAATGTTTTGCTAATTCAGAATGACTTGCTCGAAATGCTTGCCAAGCTTGTTCGTCGTCGATCCCGGCACCGAATTCTTTTCGT
>JBBQST010000381.1:0-4589 GCA_038213625.1 Thermoflexales bacterium | reverse complement strand
AACGCTGGCCGGCAACGCATCCAGATAGATATCGTACGAGCCGCTGCCCGGCGAGGCATGGAACACTTTGAGGACGACGCCATTGGTGGCCAGGGCCGGTGTGGGTTGCGAGATGAATCCCGCGACCAACCCCAACAGCAGAGTCCACAACATCACAATTCGTGCACTCAACCGGTCTGTCTTGTTTGGTGTCTGAGTGAAATGGGTTTGCGCCATTGAAAGTCTCCTCCATCAGCGTTTAGCGGTGCTCGTTTGGGTGTCGGTCGCAGTTTAGCATGTGCGCGTGTAAGCCCAATCTGGCTGAGATTTTTGTGCCGCTGACACCGGCATTCGGTATGTTCGTGCGTTACATCCGGCTCAGATTGACGCTGACCTCAATCCAAGCCCTATAATCAACAGACAATGTTGCTCATTCGCAAGTACGACCACCGCAATACCCTCAAAGTGCATTACGAGGGACGGCTGGTGAAACGCGATGAACATAGCCAGACGGTACACGCGGAGTGGACCAGCCCGACCGTGCGCCTGGGTTACGTGACATTGGACGCCGGCGACATTTTCATCGAAACCTTCTTCGATAACCGCTGGTACAACATTTTCAAGATCACGGCCGGCCCGCACAGCGCCCAGCCAGGCATGGTCAAGGGCTGGTATGCCAACGTCAGTCGGCCGGCCCGCTTTTTGGCCAACGATATCGAATGGGATGATCTGGCTCTGGATGTGTGGATGTGGCCGAACGGCAAGATGCAGGTGATGGACGAGCATGAGTTCGAGGACATCAAGCCGGATTTGACCGAGATGGAGCAACGCCAGTCTCTCATTGCGCTGGACGAAGTGAAAGACGCCTTGCGCGAGGAATGGCGCATTTACGCCAATGACACGATTGCAAAATTGTTGAAGCAGCGGCAATGGACGCTGGGCACGGCCGAGTCCTGCACCGGTGGTCTGATCAGCGACACACTCACCGACCGGGCCGGCTGCTCGGATTATTTTTTGGGAGCTGTGGTGTCGTATGCCAATGCCATCAAGCAGGGCGCTTTGGGTGTTAGCGCCGAGACCCTAAACACCGTTGGCGCGGTCAGCCAGGAAGCGGCGCTTGAGATGGCACGCGGCGTGCGGCGCTCCTTGCAGGTTGATGTCGGCCTCAGCGCAACCGGTATTGCCGGCCCCGGTGGCGGCTCGCCCGACAAGCCGGTGGGGTTGGTCTATGTCGGCTACAGCAGCCCTGAATCCGACACCGTTCGAAAGTTCGTGTGGCCGCACGACCGGCTGGGCAACAAACGGGCCACAGCCGATGCCGCGCTTAAAATGCTGATCGAGCTGTTGGGTGCGCCGGTCCATACGCCGGAAGCAAAGGTTTTATAGGCCAGCCGCCAGCCGCCAGCCGCCTCAGCGCGTTTGAGGGCCATTGACGAGATTGATCAGCCGCATACGATTCGTTATGCGCTTGCATGCAAGCCAAATTTAAAAACAAGAGTAGGTATCTACCATGTCCAAACGATATTCCCGCCGCCCCCGCAACCCCAACCTGCCCGAACACGCCTATAACACCCCGGTCGATCCAGTTGTGCCGGCCGTTGCCACGGTCACGCCGACTGGCAAGGTTAGCGCCGCGGTCATGCCGCGCATGTCTGACTGGCGGAATGAATATGGCGAGGTGATTGGCGATCTGCGCCGCACGGCCGTGATCTTCGTCGGCCTCGTCGTCGTCATGGTGGTGTTGTCTTTCGTCATTCGCTAGGTCAGACGTCAGATATCAGACTTCTGATATCTGACGTCTGACCTCTAGTTCCAGTGAGGAGGTTCACTATGGCTGGCAAGAAAGCATTGTGCGTCGGCATCAACAAGTTTGAGAAATTTCCGCAGTTTGCCCTGAACGGCTGTGTGAATGATGCCAAAGACATGGCCGCTTTTCTCAAGGAGATACTGGGCTTCAAAAACTCCGAAGTGAGCGTGCTGACGGATGCGCAGGCCACCAAGGTCAACATCATGGCCAAGCTGAAGAGCATGGTCGATGAGGCCAAGGCCGGCAAGTTGGACTACATCGTGTTCAGCCTCTCCTCGCACGGCACCCAGATGCCCGACACCAACGGCGACGAGAGCGACAATGTGGACGAAGCGTTTGTGCCCTACGACATCGCCCAAAAAGGCAATGAGTGGCACCCCGATCACATCATCAGCGACGACGAACTGAACGAGTTGTTCTCGCAGTTGCCGGATACCGTGTTGCTGGAAGCCTTCCTCGATACCTGTCACAGCGGCACCGGCTTCAAAGATCCGTTCTCGCCCTATCAACCCCGGCCGCGCTTTATTCCACCCCCTTCGCACAAGCCGTTTGAAAAGATTGCCAAGGCCAAAGGCAAGGTGCTGAAGCGGGTGGCCGATGGCGTGACGACCAAGCATCACGTTTTGTGGACCGGCTGCCGGGCTGACCAGACCAGCGCCGATGCCTATTTTGATGGCCGTTACAGCGGCGCATTTACCTACTTCTTCCTCAAGAATGTCCGGGCTGGAAAGAACAAGCTGACTCGTGCCGAGCTGCGCAAGAAAATGCTGGCCGATATGAAGGGCAAATTTGAACAGATTCCGCAGCTGGAGCTGGACGCAACCAACCGTAAGAAAACCATTGCTGGCTAGCTGAAAGGGGAAGGGGAAAGCGGAAAGGGATGAGTGAATCCCTTTCCGCTTTCCCTTTCCCCATGACCCAATCCCATGTCCACTCTCGCCCAAGTCATCCTCAAAAGCGGCCGTGACCGATCTGTGCGCAATCGGCACCCACGGCTGTTTGCCGGCGGCATCAAACAAATCGACGGCAAACCCAAAGATGGCGAGGCCGTCGACGTGATCGACAACCGTGGCGAGTGGCTGGGCCGGGGCGTGATCAATCAGCAGGCCCAAATTGCGGTGCGGCTGATGACCTGGGACGCAGCCGAGGCCATTGACGAGGCGCTGTGGCAACGGCGGGTGGTTGCGGCCGTGCAACGCCGCGACCAGGATCCCAATCTGCGCGACACCAATGCGCGCCGGCTGATCTTTGGCGAGAGCGATGGGTTGCCCGGCGTGATTGCCGACGACTATGCCGGCCACATTGTGTTGCAGGTCAGCACGCTGGCCGCGGCCCATGTGAAACAGGTCATTGTGGATGCGCTGGTTCAGGCCACCCACGCCACCAGCATCACCGAGCGCAGCGACGAAGAGCGCGCGCGGCACGAGCGGGTGAAGGAAAGCGTTGGCCCCTTGTTTGGCGAAACGCCGGGGGAGCCGGTGGAGATTCACGAGGGCATACATCGTTTCAGGGTTAATGTGAGTGGCAGCGGTCAGAAAACCGGCTTCTACCTGGATCAACGCAACAACCGTGCCACCGTCGCACGCTACATCAAGCGCGGCGATTCGGTGCTGAATGGGTTCTCCTACACCGGTGCATTTAGCATCTATGCGGCTGCCGCCGGCGCCTGTCACATCATCAATGTCGACTCGTCGGCCGATGCGCTGGCCGGTGCGCAGGCTCATGCCGATCTGAATGGCGTGGCGCGGGTGTGTGCCGATGACCCCACGTCGGGCATGGAGTTTGTGGAGACCGATGCTTTTGATGATCTGCGGACGCGCCGCAAGCTGGGCGAACAGTTCGACATGGTGATTTTGGATCCACCCAAGTTTGCCCACCACACTGGCCAGATCGACAAGGCCGCCCGCGCCTACAAAGACCTGAACCGGGTCGGCTTCAGCCTGCTGAAACCCGGCGGCATTCTGGCGACATTTTCATGCTCGGGTGTGGTCTCGCCCGATCTGTTCCAAAAGATTATTTTCAGTGCCGCACTGGAAGCCGGCCGCGACGCACAAATTGTCGAGCGGCTCACGCAGGCCAGTGATCACCCCGTGCTATTGAGCTTCCCCGAAAGCGAATATTTGAAAGGGCTGGTGTGCCGGGTGCTTTAATTCTTTGTTTGTAACTACTCAGATGTTTTGGACAGAATGAACAAAATTAAACAGAATGCAGAGAAATCTTGGTTTTTCTTCATTCTGTTTTATTCTGTAAATTCTGTCTAAAAATCAGCGACTGAGTAGTTACCTTTGTTTGCTTTTTTGATTGCTTTGCTTGATTGAATGAAAGCGCCCAACATTCTGGCTTCGTTTCGATTCGCATTTGAAGGCGTGGTCTACGCGTTTCGAACCCAACGCAATTTCAAGGTGCACTGCGCTATTACGGCCGTCATGCTGCTGGTGGGGTTGTGGGTGGGTCTGCCGCTGGGGCAATGGGCCGTTCTCGCGCTGGTGACGGGGGTGGTGTTTCATGCCGAGTTGGTTAACACGGCGTTGGAAGCCGTGGTCGACAAAGCCTCCCCCGAGATTCACCCACTGGCCAAGGTGGCCAAAGATTGCGCGGCGGCAGGTGTGTTGGTTGCCGCCATCACGGCCGTTGTGGTCGGCCTGCTCATTCTTGGCCCGCCTGTGCTCGTCAGGTTGGGCGCATAGCTTTCATCTGCGTAATTTGCCCAGCGCTGAACCCAAACCAAGTTCCCTCTGTGTCAGACAAACTTGAACAAGGGATGTGCACCTAGCAGAAGTATGGGTCGCTTGAATCACGTATC
>JBBQST010000380.1:0-4687 GCA_038213625.1 Thermoflexales bacterium | reverse complement strand
GCAGAAGCAGAGTGCGGTGCCTGCAGCCGAATCGGCCTAGCATTTGTGAATAAGCATTTGCTCTCTATGATTACGCAAAGCATCCTGAGCGGAGGGGCCGTGCAAACCATGACAAACGCGCTGCCAATTTGGCACCGCAGTCGAAGGACGCACCTGTCACCCTTGCTCCTTCGACTATGCGCATAAGAATGCGCTCCGCTCAGGATGCAAACTTTCAACTGAGTCACTCTTACATGACGCTGACACTCACTCTGCATACCCAACCGGCGGTTCCGCTGGAAGCCGAAGTCATCACGCCCGACAACATGACGGGGCTGACAGCGGCACAGGTGGCGGCCCTACCTGTGTTGCACGGCAACCAGGCGGCACAACTGGGCGATTTCTTTCGCGTCGAAGGCGAGGCCAATGGCGAGGTGCGGCTGGTAGGCGATCTCTCGGGCATCAAACACATCGGCAGCAACATGCGCAGCGGCAAGCTCCACATCGACGGCGACGTGGGCATGCACTTGGGCGCGGGCATGGTGGATGGCGAGATCGTGGTGGAAGGCAGTGCCGACGATTGGGCTGGAGCTGAGATGCAAGGTGGACGCATCACCATCAAGGGCCATGCCAGACATTCATTGGGCAGCGCCTATCGCGGCAGTGGCAAGGGCATGCTCGGCGGCGAGATCATCGTGCACGGCCATGTGGGCAGCGAGGCTGGCAACAGCATGCGGCGCGGCCTGATCGCCATTGGCGGCAACACCGGCGAGTTTGCCGGGGTGAATATGCTGGCCGGCACGATCATGGTGCTGGGTAAATTGGGCGCGCGGGCTGGCGCAGGTCTGCTGCGTGGCACGCTGATTTCGATGCAGCCGGTGCAGCTATTGCCTACCTTTATTTTCGATTGCGTGTATCAGCCCAATTACCTGCCGCTGTATCTGCGCCATGTGCGCGCGCTGGGATTGCCGATTCACGACGGCTTCATCGCCGGCCACTATCAACGTTGGAGCGGGGATAGGGTGGCGTTGGGCCGTGGGGAAGTGTTGGTATTGGAGCGAGCTGAAGTGCATGAATGAAAATCTACTGCGGCCCAGTTGCGTGGCATAGTTTCGTAGGGGCGGGTCTGAGACCCCCGACCCCTAAAGGGGAGTCGCTGATGACGTCTTCGACTCCCCTTTAGGGGTCGGGGGTCCATTGACCAAGCTCAAGATGAGCCTAACTCTGCTTAATTTCGTGTGCATGGGGCGGGTCTGTCGCCAGCGGCTGGCGCACCCGCCCCTACACGGCAAACTGGATCCTCGGCGAAACACGCAGAATTCGGCTGATCCAGCAAATCCTTAGTCTTTCGTCTGAATCCATTTATTACATGACTAACTCTCTTCAACTCAACCAACGCGCCACCGCGATTGCGGATCAAATGGCGGCCGACGCGGTGCGACTCGGCATCGCTGTGCATACATTGGACAACGGCGCGCGCATCCTGGATTGCGGCATCAACGTGACCGGTGGCCTGGAAGCAGGGCGGCAATTTGCCGAGGTGTGCATGGGCGGGCTGGGCACCATCTCATTCAATTCGATCTCGCTGGATGGCTGGTGGCTGCCGGGATTGGTCGTGCATACCGCGCACCCAGTGGAGGCGTGTCTGGCCTCGCAATATGCCGGTTGGATGCTCAAGCACGCCGACTATTTTGCGATGGGCAGCGGCCCTGGGCGCTCTGTGATCCGCGCCGAGGCAAAGCTATATGACGAGTTGAACTATGCCGAGGAATCCGACGTGGCGGTGCTGACGCTGGAAACGCGCACGCTGCCTACGGGCGATGTGGCGGCCTATGTAGCCGAGCGTGCACACGTACGTCCAGAGGCATTGACCTTGTTGGTTGCACCCACGGCCAGCACCGTCGGCAGCGTGCAAATTGCGGCACGCGTGGTGGAAACGGCCCTGCACAAACTGCACACGTTGGGTTTCGATATTCACAAGGTGATGAGCGGCTTCGGCACCTGCCCATTGCCACCGATTGCCAAGAGCGACGCGCGCGCAATTGGCCGCACCAACGATGCCGTGTTGTATGCCGGCCAGGTGCATCTCACTGTGCGCGCCGAAGATGCCGAACTAAAAGCGCTGGTGTCTGAAATTCCCGCTTCAACTTCAAAAGATTACGGCAAGCCGTTTTACGACACGCTCAAGGCGGCCGAGTTCGACTTCTACAAGATTGATCCGTTGCTGTTCAGTCCCGCCGAAATCTTCCTGAACAACGTCACCAGTGGGAATACTTTTCAGGCCGGCCAGATCAATATCGATGTGTTGCGCCAATCGTTCATGCCATGAGCGCGTCCATCAGGGCCCCCATCAGGGCCGCGATCCTCAGCGCAGGCCAGGGCTGGCACAACGATGAATTGCAGCGCGCATTTGCCGAACGCGGCCACACGTGTCAGGTGCTGCCGATTACCAAATTAATTGGCCGGGTTGGGACAGGGGCATTTTTGACGGCAAAAGAGGCCGATCTCGACAGCTTCGACGCCGTGCTGGTGCGCATCATGCCGCGCGGCTCGCTCGAACAAATCATCTTTCGCATGGATGCCTTGCACCTGTTGGCCGCACGGGGCATGCGCGTGTTCAACCCGCCCCGCGCCATTGAGCGCACGGTCGATAAGTTCTATACCTCGGGTTTAATGGTGCAGGCGGGTTTGGCCACGCCGCGCACGGTGGTCTGCGAACAGGCCGATGCGGCGTTGCTGGCGTTTGCCGAGTTGGGTGGCGATGTCGTCATCAAACCCTTGTTTGGCTCGATGGGATTGGGGCTGGTGCGGGTGCAATCCGAGGATCTGGCCTACCGCGTGTTCAAAGCGCTGGAATTGGAGCGGGCCGTGTATTACCTGCAAGAGACCATCCCCCACGACGGCCGTGATATTCGCGCCTTCGTGCTGGGCGGGCGGGTGCTGGCGGCGATGGAGCGCATCTCGGACGACTGGCGCACCAACATCGCGCGCGGTGCCGTGGCGCGACCGGTTCAGCTCACCCAAGAACAGGAGCGGCTGTGTCTGCTGGCGGCCGAGGTGGTGGGCGCGGAGGTTGCCGGCGTGGATGTGTTGCCGGCCAAAGATGGCACCGATTACTTTCTGGAGGTCAACGGCATCCCTGGCTGGCAGGGGTTGCAAGCGACGACCGGACTGGATATCGCCTCAGAAATCGTGAGCTATCTGGAACAAGGCAGGACTCACGCGTGATGACGAAAGAGGCCGTGGCCGCAGCCGCCCAACTGGCCTGTTTGCTGGAAGCCAGTGCCGAAAAGCCAGGAAACGTGACGCCGACGCATCGCTTTCACAACATGGCGTATGAGGATTTTTTGCGCAGTGCCATTGCGATTGGCCCGGCCATGGGCGCGGCCGGTAAACACAGTGTCGGAGAGACCGTGCTGGCGGCGGTGCAGGCCACCCGGCGCTGGACGCAGGCGAATACCAATCTCGGCATCATTTTGTTGTTCGCGCCGCTGGCAAAAGCAGCGCTTCAGCCGGGTGATGCAGATTTGCGTGAGCAGTTACGAACGCTGTTGAGAGCCTTGACAGTTGAGGATGCCAGTCATGTTTATGCGGCGATTCGACTGGCAAACCCCGGCGGCCTAGCTGAGGCAGTCGAGGAGCAGGACGTGCGCGAGGAGCCGACGCTGACCTTGCGTGAGGCGATGGTGCTGGCCGTCGAACGCGATGCCATCGCGGCTGAATATCTCAACGACTATGCCGTGATTTTTGAGCGTGGCCTGCCCGCGTTGCAAACCGCCCGCGAACACAAAGTGCCAGAGCGCGATGCAGTGACGCATGTGTTTTTGACTTTGCTGGCAACTGCGCCCGACACATTGATTGCGCGCAAACTGGGCCACGCAGCCGCACAAGCTGTGTCTGACCGAGCTGCGCAGGTGATTGCAGTGGGCGGCGTATTTAGTGAGGAAGGCCGGCGCGAAGTTGCCCAATTGGATGCGCGATTGCGCGACACGAAGAACACATTGAACCCTGGCACCACGGCCGATCTTGTGGCTGCCACACTCTTTGTTGAACTTTTGGGCCGTGATGGCTAATCCACAAAAATGGCAAACGTGAGCTGAGGTTCAAAGCAACTCTCAATGCCGTCATTCCCGCGCAGGCGGGAATCCAGACGCAACCCCGACGCAATAGTAGATCACGGTCTGGATCCCCGCCTGCGCGGGAATGACGTTGCTATGCAAGGACTTCCCATGCAAATGGCATCTAAATTCAAGTCTGCAAGCGTTTTGACTATTCTGGCCCGGCAGACTAACTTTCAGCATCATGAAACTCCGAACCTATAAAGCCCTGTGGGGCATGACAGGCCCACTGGACCAACAATTTAGGCAGATTGCAGAAGCGGGCTACGACGGCATTGAGACTGCCATTCCCACCCCCGAAAACGAACTCGCGTTCAAAGACCTGCTTCGCAAATACAACCTCGACTACATTCCCATGGTCTTTACGGCCGGCAAAGACTGGTGCGAACACTTCGAGTCCTTCAAGGCGCAACTCCGGCGTGCGGTGATGTTCTCGCCGCCACTCATCAATGTGCACAGCGGCCGCGACTGGTTCAAGCCCGAGGATCAGGTGCGCTATTTCGAATCGGCACTGCCCATCGGCAGGGTGGTTGAAGATCTGCACGGCATCCCCGTGCTGCATGAGACGCACCGCACCCGCATGCTCTACA
>JBBQST010000379.1:0-4693 GCA_038213625.1 Thermoflexales bacterium | reverse complement strand
CTGGCCGAATTGGCCTCTCCCAAAACCGTCTGGCTGCCAACACCCAGATTGAAGACGTCCGTGACAGTGACGTGAGCCATTCGATGCAGGTGCCGCAGGACATTGTGGCGGTGGGCGAAGCGGCCATTCGAGCGGGGCAGGTGGCGGTGCTATCGCTGGCGGCCGGCGCGGGTAGCCGCTGGACACAAGGTGCCGGCGTGGTCAAAGCGCTGCATCCATTTGCCAAGCTGGGCGGGCGGCATCGCACGTTTATGGATGTGCATCTGGCCAAGACGCGCCGGGTGGCCCGTGCATTTGGGGTTGTGATTCCCCACCTTATCACCACTGGATACCTCACCCACGAGCCGATTGCTGCGGCGTTAAATCATCTGATCGCGGCCTCGCCACAAGACCAGCAGCGCGATGGGGTTGAGGTGGTGCTATCGCCGGGCAAGTCTGTCGGCCTGCGCATGATTCCCATGGCGCGGGATTTGCGCTTTGCCTACGAGGAAGTGCCGCACCAGGTATTGGACGAGCAAAAGCAAAAGGTGCGCGAGCGCGGCCACGCGGCCCTGATCAACTGGGCCCAAAGCGCGGGTGAGGGCCGCGACTACACCGACAACCTGCCGATGCAATGCATGCATCCGGTCGGCCACTGGTATGAGGTGCCAAATCTGTTGCGCAACGGCGTGCTGGCGCGGTTGCTGGCAGACAAGCCCAATCTGAAATATGTGATGTTGCACAACATCGACACACTGGGCACCGACATCGACCCGGCCCTGCTCGGCCAGCACATCAGCAGCGGTGCCTGCCTGACCTACGAGGTGATTACGCGGCGGGTGGATGACCGCGGCGGTGGTCTGGCGCGGGTGGATGGCCGGGCGCGGCTGGTGGAGGGATTGGCCATGCCACATGAGCGGGATGAGTTTGTGCTCAGCTACTACAACACCGGCACCTCGTGGATCGACATCGACCGGTTGCTGGCCGTGTTCCATCTGCAGCGCAACGACCTTGCCAATGAGAGCCGCGTGGTCGAAGCTATTCGCGACCTGGGCGCACGAATGCCCACCTACATCACCTTGAAAGATGTCAAAAAGCGCTGGGGCCACGGCCAGGAAGACATCTTCCCGGTGGCGCAGTTCGAGAAGTTGTGGGGAGATATGACGGCGCTGGCTGAGGTGGAATGCCACTTTGTAGCAGTGCCGCGCGCCCGAGGCCAACAACTCAAGGATCAGGCCCAACTGGACGGCTGGCTGCGCGACGGCAGTGCCGCGTATGTAGAACGATTGTGTGCGTGGGAGTGAGGAGAGATTTGGAGATATCAGAAGTCAGAATTCAGAAGTCAGATACTTGGTGTCTGACATCTGACATTTGACTTCTGACTTCTCTTCGTCTTCTGTCCAGAATATCTACATCATTTTAATGTTGGGCCAGTACGATGAATAGGTTTGATGCAGATGCGCGAGTGGATCAGAATAGGCTGACAGACTGAACCTTAAAGTTTCGGAGATTGTCAGTCTTATATCATGGTAGGCGGCATCGAGGATGCTATATTCGCGCCCGTTTTGTTTCGGTTTTTGCTGTGGGTGAATTGCTAGGCAGTTGCACCGACAGTGGGTACCTCGGAGGAAATTAGTTAATTACTGAATGAATGAAGTTCGCGCAGAACAATACAATTTTGAAACCAACTCTACAGCTTCAACCACGGCCGATCCGGCTTCTGTTGCAGCAAATGACATGGCCCCCATGACCACGGCCGTTGTCGTTAAACCCACCCCGAGCCCATCTCGCCGCAAGCTGAGTAGCAGCCGTGTGGCGTCCCTCAAGACGGTGAATCGGCTGGCACCGAATATGGCGGTCTATCACGGCACTGCTGCCGCGCACCCCATCTGGCAGGTTCCTTCACCGGGCATCATTTTGTCTTCCAAGCGAGCCGTGGCCAACTATCAGGCCATCCAGCGCGCTTTCCCGTATGCCACGGTGGGTTACACCGTGAAATCGAATCCGCACCCGCAACTGCTCGAAGCGCTCTCGCACATCGAAGACTCGCACTATGAAGTGGCGTCGCAGCAGGAGATCGAAGCGCTGATCAAGATTGGTGTGCCGGGCAGCCGCATTTTCTACAGCAACCCTGTCAAGCAGATGTCGCACATTCGCGCCGCTGTCAGCATGGGGGTGACTCAATTCGCCTTCGACAGCGAAAACGAGGTGGAAAAGCTGGCTTCATTTGGACTGCCGTTGGAAGTGTATGTGCGCATGACCGTGCCGCATGTGGGCGCGCTGTGGCCGCTGACACACAAGTTCGGCGTCGAGCCGTTGAAGGCTGTGAGCCTGCTCAAACTGGCGCAGGAGCGCGGTTTGAAGCCCGTTGGCATCGCCTTTCATGTGGGTTCGCAGTGCACGCGTGCCGACACCTGGTCGGACGCATTGCATGCGGTGGCGCCGGCGTGGCAGATGGCCCGCGAGGCCGGCATTGAGTTGGATTTGATTGATCTGGGCGGCGGATTTCCTGCGCCGTACTTCAACCCTGTCATGCATCCGCGCGATGTAGCCGCTGTGGTGACGCCGTTGCTGGAGAAGTGCGTGCCGGGTGCCAAACGCGTGTTTCTGGAGCCGGGCCGCGGCGTCAGCGCGACCGCCGCCGACATGGTGCTGGAAGTGACGGGTGTGGCCGAGCGGCCGGATGGCCAGACCTGGCTGTATCTGGACGGCGGCGTGTTTAGTGGCCTCTACGAGATCCCTGACGGCATTCGTCCGCAGGTGATGCCGGTGATTCGCGATTCGCGGCCGTTGGGCATGCGCACCTATCGGCTGGCTGGGCCGACTTGCGACAGCATGGATACGCTGTTCGAGATGCGCTCGCCGGTGGAGCTGAAAGAGGGCGACCGACTGGTGCTCAAGCACTGCGGCGCGTATGTCTATTCGGTGGGGTCGCCGTTTAATGGCTTCCCCTTGCCGACCACGGTCGAGGACAGTGAGTGGATGATCAACCTCGATGAGTTCGTGGGGATGTGCTAGCGGCGGAAGACCGGAGAGAAGTCAGTAGTCAGATATCAGATTGTTTCGTTCGATGGGCGCGGGTTTGGCAAGATGCCGAACCCGCGCTTTTTTTGCGCCATAGGCGATCATCGACACGTTGGCGCTGGTGTCGTGAGATCAACAGGCTGCCACGGACCCATTTATGCCATCTATGCAGAGACGCGTTGTTGCTGCCGGGGCGGCTTCCCACTTGTTTTTTGTCTGCGTTTGTTGCGCTCGCCGGACAACAGGCCGACCACGAGCAGCGCGGCCAGAATGAGCCCAATCAAGCAGGATAGTGTGACGCTGGAGAAAGCTGGAGGCACTGCCTGTGGTGATGGTGGTGTCGGAATGGGATTACGATCTGGTTCACGCTCTCGTTCACGCTCTCGTGCGAGCACCGGCTCGGGGCGAGCGGGCATGTCCACGACATCATAGCGGCTACCAACCTCGAACACAAAATCGCGGCGGATGGGCACGGCGGAGACAAGTTCTGCCATTGCGCAGGGTGAGGGTAAAGCGATGTCGCCGGGCTGATCCATGACCCGTGCCTGCGGGATGGTGATCCTGACCCATTGGGGCAGCGGCGCTTCGACGATGTGCGTGACCACAACTTCGATCTCTTTCAAAAAGCCAGGGTCGAGGCTGGCGATGCGAACCTTCACCTGTTGATCATTGAATTCACTGTGCTCTGAGGGAATCCGCACGGCCGTACACAGGGCCGGGTCGCTCGCGACGAACTGCACATCGACATCACTGGCCGCGGCGGTGCCGACATTCCAGACGCAAGCGGCGATGATGTGTTCACCGTTGCCGTTGGTTTGCTGGGTGTAGGTGTAAACCAGATTGGGCGCACCGGCATTGGCTTCGCGTGTTGCCGTCGCTGCTTGCTGAACGATCATTTGCTCGATGCTGGCGGTGGGAGCGTCAACGACGAACGGGGTGTCGGTCGGCACGGGAGTGGCGATTGCAAATTCGACCGTGGCACGAGCTGCCAGGGCGGTCACGACCACATTTGAGGATGTTGACGGATTTTGCGTCGCGTCGGCAATGGCCGTGGCGAGGTTAACGATCGCGGTGGTGATGACTGGTGGAAATACGGTCGCACTGGCATTAAAAACACTGGTGGGTAGCAGATCGGAAGAAGGCACGGTGCCAGCTGCCGGCGCGCTAGCGGGTGGGGCCGGCTCGTTTGGATAGCTGGGATTATTGTCTGTGGGCACCGGCATGACGATGGGCAGAGGTAGGCGGCTGGTGGTCGGTGAAGCGGCACGGGTAGGCTCGGCCGTTATTCGTACGGAGTCGGGGCCTTTGCGCGCGTTGGTGGGGCTGGGCTGCGGGGTTGCGGGTGTGTAAACGACCGTATCGAACAAAGTCGGTATTGGTTCTATCGTCGGCGTGTTCGTGAGTGTGGGCGGCACAGTGGCCGTGGGCGGCACAGCCGTGTTGGTCGGTGTGTTCGTCGGTGTGTTGGTGTGAGTGGCCGTGGGCGGCACAGGCGTATTGGTCGGCGTGCTCGTGGGTGTGTTGGTGTTGGTGGCCGTGGGCGGCACAGGCGTGTTGGTCGGCGTGCTTGTGGGTGTGGAGGTGGCCGTGGCTGTGGGCGGCACACGCGTGTTGGTCGGCGTGCTTGTGGGTGTGTTGGTGTTGGTCGGTGTGCTCGTGGGCGGCACAGGCGTGTTGGTCGGTGTGCTCG
>JBBQST010000378.1:0-4697 GCA_038213625.1 Thermoflexales bacterium | reverse complement strand
AATAGGGCGAGTTACAAACTCGCCCCTGTCGTGATCAAGAGATTTATTTAGATTTAGATGTGAATCGGCAACCCTTCGATGCCCTCGGCCACCTCGCCCAACACTTCGGTCAGCGTGGGATGGGCGTGGACGCTGTGCATGATTTGCTCGGCCGTCATCTCCTGATTCTTGGCCAGCACGTATTCTGGTAAGAGTTCAGTGACGCGCGGGCCGATGAGGTGCACGCCCAGAATCTCGCCAAACTTGGCATCGGCGATGACCTTGATGAAGCCGGTGTAGTCGTTCAACGAGACGGCTTTGCCGTTGGCCTGGAACGGGAACTTGCTGACCTTGACGCTGAAACCCTTGTCCTTGGCCTGCGCCTCGGTCAGGCCCATGCTGGCCACTTCGGGATGACTGTAGGTGCATCTTGGAATCGCGTCGTAGTTCAGCTTGTTGAGGTGGCCGCTGAACTTGCCCATCTGCGCGCCGATAGCCTCGGCCGCGATGATGCCCTGCGCGCTGGCTACATGGGCCAGAGCCAGCTTGCCGGTCAGGTCGCCGATGGCATAGACGTTGGCGACATTGGTCTTGAGCGTGTCGTCGACTGGGATGAAGCCGCGCTCGTTCACGGCCACGCCGGCCTTGTCCAACCCAATCCCCTCGGTCAGCGGCGTAATGCCCACCGACTGCAAGACGATATCGGCCTTGAGCGATTGCGCCTGTCCATTCGCGCTGATATTAATCGTCACGCCATCGTCGCCGATCGTGGCCCCATCGACCTTGACGCCGGCCATGGTCTTGATGCCCTTCTTGGAGAAGGCGCGCGCCATCTCGGTGCTGATGTCCTCGTCCTCATTGGGCAGAATGCGCGGCAGCACTTCCAGCACGGTCACTTGGGTGCCATAGGCGTGGAACACGGTGGCAAACTCCATGCCGATAGCGCCGCTGCCGACCACGATCATGCTCTTGGGCGTCTGGGTGTATTCGAGGAGTTGCCGATAGGTGAAGACGCGCTTGCCATCCACAGGCAAAAACGGCAGCGTGCGCGGCTTGGCACCAGTGGCCACGATGATGTATTTGGCCTCGACGGTTTCCTCGCCGGTCTTGGTCTGCACGTTTAAGGTCGTGGGCGATGTGAGTTGGCCGGTGCCGTAGATCACCTGAATCTTATTCTTCTTCATCAGGAATTCGCCACCCTTCATCATCCGGTTGCTCACCTCGCGGCTGCGCTTTTGGGCCACGCTGTAATCGAGCTTGAGGTTGTCGAAGCTGAAGCCGTAGACATTGCCCTCCTTCACGTTCTCGATCACCTCGGCGTTGTGCAGCAGCGCCTTGGTGGGAATGCAGCCCCAATTGACGCACACGCCGCCGATGTTTTCCCGCTCGATGACAGCAACTTTGAGGCCAAGTTGCGAGGCACGAATTGCAGCGACATAGCCGCCCGGGCCGCCGCCAAGCACGGCCAGATCAAAAGTTTGTGTTGCCATAAAATCAAATAAAAAGATCGGACTATTCTCGTGATCCAGACACGCAAACGGCCAATCTAATCTCATCAGTCAATCTGGTGAATTGTAGCCTTTCGACATTGGATGTTTGTGAAGATGGCGACTAGCTGCTGGCTGCTGGCGGCTAGCAGCCAACCGCCAGCAGCTACATTTACCCCTCGCACGTTCCTCTCACGCCGGCATTCTGGTCGTACAATTTCACTTGCATGAATTCGGATATTCGCGAGCGGCTCCGTCGGTTGGGGGTGCACAAAGGCATCGCGCATCTCAAGCCCTCGCCGGCCCGGCAGCTCGAAAGCTTGCGTGCAACGCGTGAGGTCGAGGATGACGCGGTTGCATCTAATGCGCCATCCGCGCTTCTGGCGCTGGAACGCATCGCCACACCCTACGGCAACACCGTGTTGCGCCGCGCCAGCTATGGCCTGGAGCATGTGCACGGCGATCGGGCGCTGCAATTGGCACTGACGCAGCCGCCGCAGTTTGTGGCTCAACTGGCGAGTCGACATGTGGGTGCATCCGGCGAGCCATTCGATTTGCACGACGCGCTGTTTCTCGACACCGAAACCACCGGACTGGCCGGCGGCGCGGGTACGCTGGCGTTCCTCGTCGGCATTGGCTACTTCGAGAAAGTGAATGCCCAGTCTTCGCGCTTTGTGGTCGAGCAATATTTCCTGCGCGATCCGATTGAGGAAGCGGCCATGCTCCACGCCATCGACCGGCTGGCCGGCACGCACAACCACCTCGTCACATTCAACGGCCGCTCGTTCGATATTCCGCTGATCGAAGCCCGCTTCATCATGTCGCGACTGGTGCCGTCGTTTGGCGACAAGCTGCACCTGGATTTGTTGATGCCGGCCCGCCGCGCCTGGCGCAACATGCTGGGCGATTGCAGTCTGGGCTCGCTCGAGTATCACCTGCTCGGCGTGCGGCGCGACCAGCAGGATATCGCCGGCTTCCTCATCCCCGAGCTCTACCGCGAGTATTTGCAAAGTGGGGCCAGCGCCGAAGAACGGCCGCTCAATGGCGAGATGCAGCGGGTGATGTATCACAACCTGCACGACAGTCTGTCGATGGTGACGCTGACCAGCCGGCTATGCGAGGCGCTCTCGAACCCCGGCCACACCAGCGAGCATCTAGCCATCGGCCGCCAGCACGAGAATGCCGGCCAGTGGGCCGAAGCCGAGGGGGTGTATCGCAATGCGCTGCAACAGTTGGGACAGCCGCAGGGAGCAATGCCAGCGCCGCAATCGCCACGCGCCCTCACGCCCTCCGGCCTGCAAACCCAGGCCATGCGCCGGCTGGCCAACACCCTCAAAAAGCAACAGCGCCACGCCGATGCGGTCGCGCATTGGGTGGAGCTGGCCGACCTGGGCGATGTGCAGGCCGCGCTGGAGCTGGCCAAACACTACGAGTGGCGCGAGGTGGATGTGCCGCTGGCGCTGGGCCATGCGCGCCGGGCCTTGCGGCTGGCCCAGGCCTCAACCAGCGGCTTGCTGGCGACCTCGGGGTTGCGGGCCGAGATTGAGCGCCGGATTGTGCGGCTGGAGCGGAAGATTGAGGGTGCGGGTTAGAGGCTTAATGACCTGACCTTAAGTGGCGACAGCACCCAATGAGAGACACTACCCTATGGGATTAAACCACGTTCTACTGGCGTGCTGCAGTGTCAATCAGCAAGCTTATGGCGCGAACAGCGCGGCCAGCACATTCAACACGGCCGTTTGTGTGCCTGCTGAAATCGTGCCTAATCGCTTGACCAGCCGGGCCTTGTCCACGGTTCTGAGTTGATCCAGCACGATCATGCCATTTTTGCCCTGAAACTTGCAGTTCACCCGCATCGGATAGGGCTTGCCCCTGGTCGTCATCGGCGCAATGATGACCGTTGACAGATGCGCGTTCATCTCATCGGGCGACACCACCAGACAAGGGCGCGTCTTCTTGATTTCACGGCCCACGGTGGGGTCGAGGTTGATGAGATACACCTCAAAGCGGGCTACCACTCCCACTCAGCCTCATCCCAGCTCGAAGCACGGGTCGGCTCAGGATCAAGCAACTCATCATCACCCCGTTCTGCCATCAGCCGGCATTGCGCTTCCCAACCGGCTCGCGGATGAAATGCAGGGCGAATCACCAACAGGCCATCCTGCGCCAGCAATTCAACGTCATTACTGAGATTGAATCTTTCCAGCAATGGTTTGGGGATGCGAATGCCCTGCGAGTTGCCGATCTTGATCACGCGTGTTTTGAGAACAGTTTCCATTTGTCACCTCTGGTTCAACGGTAATTACATTGTAGCTACTGACTGAAGGAGGTCAAGCATGTTTGAGATCGCGGCTGCATGAAACGGCTACAGCGCCGTGGGAATGCTCTGGCGATAGCGGAACACGTTGGTGGGGTCATACTGTCGCTTGATCTGCATCAGGCGTTGGGTCATGCACGCCGAGATCGAGTGGCGGATTGTGCGAGTGAAGCGAAAGGCGGGGCGAGTCAGTAACTGGGCACAGTTCAACTTCGTCGGTTTGCCGCTTTGGTGCGCCGGGACGCAATCTTTTGCTCTTCCACGTAGGCTCGCAGCAGTGCATTCATCTGGGTCTGATAACCCCGACCCTGCTGCTTGAACCATTCCACGACATCGTCATCCAATCGCAACGTCAGCTGGCGTTTTTTGACCGGCTTCAATCCTCGCCGCACAACCGCTTTTGCAAATTGCGCCGGCGTAATTTCAGGGATATCCGTCAAGTCGATTTCGCTGTCTGTCATCGCATCCACTCTTGTCCAATCACTACCCAACTTGGTTAAAATATTGCTTTTCTTCATTTGTCGTTGCCTTTCTCGCAGAGATGATGCGGATCATGCCTTTGCGTTCAGTGTGAACAACAACGATCACCCGCAACTTCAATAACTGATGTTACGCAGAGCGCGAGAGTTCCTGCGCACAAGCCAAGGTAGGGGCGGGTCTGAGACCCGCCCCAAAGGCACGAAATTAAGCAGCGTTAGGCTCATCTTGAGCTTCGTCAATGGACCCCCGACCCCTAAAGGGGAGTCGCTGATGACGTCTTCGACTCCCCTTTAGGGGTCGGGGGTCTCTGAAACCAGACTCAATCCTGGCGTTTTGGTGGATTTTCGCATTCGTGATCCTTATTTTCGTGCCTATGGGGCGGGTCTCAGACTCGCCCCTACGGAAATCCAGCACAAAACAAGGCTGGAAATGAA
>JBBQST010000377.1:0-4699 GCA_038213625.1 Thermoflexales bacterium | reverse complement strand
GACGCGCTGATGATGGATGTGCTGGATGGCACGATCACGCCGGCCGATCAGGTTCGTCTGGATGCCTATCTGGCCGCCCACCCCGGCGAGCGCGCCCAGTTTGAACAGTTGGTGCAGTTTGATGGCGCTTTCGAGCGGGCTGGACAGGTGCAGCCGATTCTGGTGCCGGTGAACTTGGTCGGCAACGTGATGAGCCAGATTCAAACCATGCCCGCTCACGCAATGCAGTTTCAGCAACCCGCGCTCAAAACCAGCGTCATCACCGAACTGAGCGGCCGGCAAATTGCGCTGATCATCTTGTTGTGCTCCACCGCCATGGCGGCGGTTCTGGCCCTAGGCGGCGGCGCACTCGCGTTCGGCTCGTCTTATTTGCAGCTCCAGCCGGCTGGCGCGTTGTTGCGCGAAATTGGCCTGGTAGCGCGGGACATTTTTGGCGTCTTCGTCGCGTTGTTGCGCGGCGTGTTCATGCTGCCACTGACCTGGGTGGTGCTGGCCATTGGTGGCCTCGCCGTTGCCATGTGGACGCGGGTGGTCGCCAATGCGTGGTCGCCGAGAGCACAACTGGCGTAACCGTCGAACTGCCTGTTTAAGGCTGCAAAACGCAGAGGCATGTGCCTCTGCGTTTTTGTTTGTCACAACTAAAAGTCAGACATCTTCCAGATGTCTGACTTTTCATTTCAGGCGCAACTGATGGCAGGGATATGCGTATTAATGAGCAAGAAGGTAAAGCGATATGAACATGAATACAAACAACCACAGCCAATTCAGGCCCACTCTGCGCGGGGTCGTGAGTGGTCTGGCATTGGCAGCCACACTCTTGATTGTGAGCACGCCGGCCATGGCCCAGGGGCGCAATCCGCCCACGCCGCCCTCCGCACCCGACGCGCCGATCTACGAGAATGACGTTCGCGTGTTCGACGGTGACCAAACCATCAGCGGCCAGAACTACACCCTGGAATCCGGCGAAATCGTGCAGGGCGACCTGACCGTGTTTGGTGGCAACGCCCTGTTGAAAGTGGGCAGCCGCGTTGAGGGCGGTGTCACTGTATTCGGCGGCAATGCCGAGATTTATGGCGAAGTCAACGGCGATGTGAACGTGATCGGTGGCAATGCCAATCTCAGGAGCGGTGCCCGGGTCGGGGGTACGTTGTCGGCCGTAGGTGGCGATGTCAGTCGCGAAGGTGGTGCCAGCACGCGCGGCGGCACCAACGAATTCAACGGCATTCCTCCTATCGCACCCGTGCCGCCCATGATGGATGGCGATGATCGCGGCAACACCTGGAACAACAAGGTTGATCGGTGGAACAATGGCGCTCAGAATTGGGCGGATCGCTGGGAGAACAGCGTGTTCGGCAAGCTGGGCGGCATCATTCTGATCACCCTGTTCGCCGTGGTATTGGCCCACTTCCTGCCAGTGCCGATTGCGCGCATGGGTGACACCATTCGCAATCAGGGCCTGCTGTCGAGCGGCGTCGGGTTGCTCACATTCATCGCCCTGCCGATTGCGGTCGCAATCACCATCATCGGCATCATCACACTCCCGCTCGTCGGCATTGCGATGTTCTTCGGCGCACTCATCGGTTGGACCGCGCTGGCCCAGTTGATCGGCGTATGGCTGATGCGTGGCTTTGGCCGCTCGAACTGGACTTTGGCCGGACAGGCTGGTGCGGGAGCGATTGTGCTCGCCGTGTTGGGTGCGCTGCCCGTTGTCGGTTGGTTCGTCAGCATTGTGGCCTCGTGCATTGGTTTGGGTGTACTCGTGCTCACCCGCCTGGGCACGCAGAACTACCCGCAGACAGCGATTCAGGTTTATGTGCCGCCGCAGGGGCCGGTGAGTTTGTAAACAGACACCTACCGTCCGAACTCGCAACAGGGTCAAACTCATCAAGAGTTTGACCCTGTTTTTTTGTTGGTGCCATATTAAGAAAGATCGTGCACGTTCACGTCAAACGTGTCACGTGCACGATCTTTCGCCTCACTAGATCGCCAACCCATGGGGATTCGCCAACTCGAAAACCAGCCCCACTCGCACACCAACTCGTTAGAATATGAGCGTGTCCCTCTACGGTCTGGTTCGCCTCATTTCTCAATCCACGGCTTTCCAAGCGCTGGCGGCTCAAACCCGCACACCACGGCTGAACGTGTCGCTGGGGTTGCCGCGCTCGGCCCGGCCGCTCACGATTGCGGCGCTGTGGCATAGCCAGCCCAATTCCATCGTATATGTGGCGTCGTCGGTGGAAGGATCGCGCACGGTTGCCGCGGCTCTCAACAATATTTTGGGCGATGACACCGCCGTGCGCCTCACCGAGCCGAACACGGCCTTCTACGATATTGTGGCGCCGGCCCGTGAAGTGATTACGCAGCGAAGCCAGGTGTTGGCGAGGCTGGGAAGATCAGAGACGGGAGACGGTGCGGCTCAGAAGCCGGGACGGGAGACGGCTCTTTCCGTCTCCCGTCCTCCGTCGCAGCTTCTGAGCCGCACCGTCTCCCCAGCCCCGCCTCCCATCATCGTCACCAGCCCGCGCGCGCTGATGCACCCCACGTTGCCGCTTCAACGGTTCAAAGCGCAATCGCAGACGTTGAAGCGCGATGCGACGTTGACCCTGGAACAGACCTTACAGCATTGGGTCGAGATGGGCTATGAGAGTGAGCCGGTGGTCGAGCGCATCGGCACCTTCAGCCGGCGCGGCGGCATTCTGGACGTGTGGTCGCCGGCGCATCCCTCTCCGGCGCGCATCGAGCTGTTTGGCAACACGATCGATTCGATGCGCTACTTCGACCCTGGCACCCAGCGCAGCGGCGAACAACTTGTCACCGTTACGATTACCCCGCTCGAAACGGGCGTGGCCGAGGCCGATGCGACTCCGACCAGTTTGTTGGATTACATCGGCAGCAATGTGTTGCTGATTCTGGATGACGACGATGAACTGCGCGATGCATGGGAGAGCCTGGAAGCCAAGGCCGAGCGCGAGCGCGAAACGCTGGCAAAAGCCACCGGCAGCAACGCCGATGACGACGACCTGGCCGATGATGAAGCGTCGGACTGGACGTTTTTGAAAGATCAAAATGACGCCGCGAACAAGCCGGTCGAGGCAAAGACTTCAGATCGTTTGCCGTATATTTCGTGGGACGCATTTAGCAACCAGCGCAAAAACACCGGCGGCCTCATTCTGGGTCAGGCCATCGACGATGCCTCGCTGACCACCCATCCCTTCGCCAGACAATTCTCGCCGGCCCCTCACTTTGCCGGACAGATTTCGCCGCTGCTGGAATATTTGCAGGGACAAGTGACGGACAGAGACGGGAGACGGGAGACGGATGACGGGCGGCCCAGCTCATCACTTGTTGTGGTGTCACGGCAAGGCGCGCGTTTAGCAGAGGTGTGGAGCGAGAAACACAGCACGCTCGCAGCGGAATCAGGCCTGACCGAGACTCCGCAAGGCCCTCTGGCATTTGTGATCGGCGCATTGCCGGAAGGGTTTGTTTGGACGGAAGACGGTGCGGCTCAGAAGCCGGGACGGGAGACGGTTGAATCCGTCTCCCGTCCTCCGTCGTCCGTCGTCCTCCTGACTGATGCCGAGATCTACGGCCACGTGAAACCCGAGAGCTTCATGCGCGGCAAAGTGCGCAAGAGCTCGCCGGAGCGGGCGTTTGCCGATTGGCAGTTGGGTGATGCGGTGGTGCACGAGGACTACGGCGTCGGCATCTTTCGCGGGCTGATGCATCTGACCGTGAACACAGGCACATCGGTGGAGCCGGTGGAGGGCGAGCGCGAATATCTGCTGCTGGAGTATGCCGATGCGGACCGGTTGTATGTGCCGCTGCACCAACTCGACCGCGTGTCACGCTACGTCGGCACCGACGACTCGCGGCCTAATCTCGATAAGCTGGGCAGCGGCTCGTGGACGACGGCGAAGCAAAAGGCCAAAGGAGCGGCGGCCGATATGGCTCGCGAGATGCTGCAACTGTATGCGGCGCGCGAGATCGCCCAACGGCCGGCATTCAGCGCGGATACGCCGTGGCAATACGAGCTCGAATCGAGCTTTCCCTACGTCGAAACCGAGGACCAATTGCGCGCCATCCAGGACGTGAAGAGCGACATGCAGGGGCCAGAGCCGATGGATCGGCTGGTGGTGGGTGATGTGGGCTTCGGCAAAACCGAGGTGGCGCTGCGAGCAGCGTTTAAGGCCGTGCAGGATCAGAAGCAGGTGGCGGTGCTGGTGCCAACCACGATTCTGGCCCAACAGCACTGGAACACCTTCACCAAACGCATCGGCGCGTATCCGGTCGAGATTGAAATGCTGTCGCGTTTTCGCACGGCCAAAGAGAAGAAGGAAGTGCTCGAAGGCCTAAAAGACGGCACGATCGACATCGTGATCGGCACGCATGGATTAGTCGCTGATCGGGTGATGTTCAAAAATCTGGGCCTGCTCATCATCGATGAAGAGCAGCGATTTGGCATCAAGGCCAAAGAGAAGTTGAAGAAACTGCGGGCCGAGGTGGACGTGCTGACGCTGACGGCCACACCCATCCCGCGCACCTTATACATGGGCCTCAGCGGCATTCGCGATATCAGCCGGATCGAGACGCCGCCGGCCGAGCGGCTGCCCATCATCAACTACGTGGGCGCGTGGGACGATGTGGTGGTGCAACAGGCCATTCGCCGCGAGATGGATCGCAGCGGCCAAATCTTTTTTGT
>JBBQST010000376.1:0-4708 GCA_038213625.1 Thermoflexales bacterium | reverse complement strand
ATTCGCCTACAAAACTACAGTGAACATAGACTTTGGCGGCGAATGCTTCGCCCCTACCTTGGCAAATCTTTATTCCCAATAATGTCTTTTGTATTGGATGGCCACTCGCACGACAAGCGGCAAGTGGCAAACGGCCTTGATTGTAATTTCGATGGCGATTTCTCTTCGTTTGCTTGGGCCGCGGCCTGCGCGTAAACTCCGTGCAAGCTCGTCAGCCCAATGATAGCCCTGTCAGGTCGTTCGGCCTGAGGCAGTGATTATCGGAATGGGCTGGCTGTTTTTCACCCTAATTCCATGTACAAGAATTTAAATCTCGGTGCGCTCGGCCACGGCAAAGTTGCGTTTGATGTAGCCTGCAACATTGCCCAGCAATACGGATTTCCCGGTATCGACCCTGATATGGGCTATTTTGCCAATCTGGCCAAAACGCGCTCGTTGCAGGACGCCAAAGATTGGTTTGCCGCCACCGGCCTGCGCATCGGCGCGTTTGGCCTCAATGTTGCCTGGCGCGAAGGTGACAATGACACGGCGTTTACCGAAAGCCTGATCCGGTTCAAGGACGAAGTTGCGCTGGCGGCCGAGCTGGGTTGCACCCGTTGCACCACCTGGGTTATGCCGCGCTCGGAGACGAATAACTTCTACCAGCACTTCGATCTGGTTGTGCCACGGCTTGCTCAGGCAGCCGCGGTGCTGGCTCAATCTGGCATTCACCTGGGCCTCGAATTTGTCGGACCCACCACGCTGCGCGTCGGTGCGAAGTATGACTTTGTGCACACCATGGACGGCATGCGCACATTTTCAGCCGCTGTCGCTGCCGGCAACCGCAACGTCGGTCTGCTGCTCGATATCTGGCATTGGTGGACCGGGCATGGCACGATGACCGAGCTGACTCAACTGGATCCCAATGAAGTGGTCTATGTGCACTTAAATGATGCGCCGCCGGGCCGCGAGGTGGATGAGCAACTGGACCAGGAGCGCGAGATGGTCGGCGCCACTGGCATTCTGCCCACCCGTGAATTTCTGATGGTGCTGAAGCAAATTGGCTACGAGGGTCCCGTCACGGTCGAGCCCTTTAACGCTGCCATCCGCGCGATGAAGCCTGAAGAAGCGGCCGCTGTCACCAGTGCCGCGCTCGACAAGGTGCTGGCTGACCTGTAACGTCGTTTCACACACCAAAACAGGGGCATCGATGTCATCGATGCCCCTGTTTTTCAACTTCACCTCAACGCGCTTTTTATTGCGCTGTTTTCGCCTTTACATCCCCGCGTTGCATACCGGCCACCAATTTTTGCCGCTTGGCCGACACCCATTTGCGCACGGCCGGCAACCGCACCAGGATTAACAGCAACACCACCGCGCCCCACTGCAAAGGTTCGGGCCGTGCCAGCAAAGACTTGACTGCCAGCGAGAAGTGCAGGACGGCCAGCCCCATGATGAGGAAGAACAGATTGTGCAGGGTCTTCCAATCCTTGCCCAGCCGCTTTTGCCAGCCCTTGGTCGAGGTGATGGCCAGTGGGATGAGCAACACAAATGCGCCGAAACCAGCCAGGATGAACGGCTTCTCTGTCACCTGCTGCACGATCAGCTGGAGGTCTAGGCCGTAGTCCCACACGGTGAAGATGGTCAGGTGAATGGCCACAAACATGAAGCCATACAGGCCGAGCGCGCGGCGCACCTTTTGCGCCGGCTTGAAACCCAACACGGTGATGATGGGGGTGCAGGCCAGCGACAGCACCAGAAAAATAAGCGCCAGTTTGCCGGTGCGAATGGTCGCTTCCTGAATCGGGTTCACCGTCAGGTTATCGGTAAAGTAGTCGTAAATCAGGATCGCCAAAAGGATCAACGCGCCAGCATGGGCAACGATGGAGATCCAGCGGGTTTTGATGAAGTTGATCATGGGGGAGGGCGGATTAGGAGTATGAAGTAGTCAGATTAGATTCGGCGAGTCACGATCTGGCTACTGGCTACTGGCTACTGACTACTGACTACTTCATACTTTTCTCTTAAAAGTTCGTCTGCAAATCCATGCCGGCATATAGGCTGGCCACTTGCTTTTCATAGCCGTTGTACATCAGGGTGTTGCGTCGGCCGCTCTCGCCAATGCGCCGCTCGTTGGCTTGTGTCCAGCGTGGGTGCGGCCGATTGGGGTTCACATTGGAGTAGAAGCCATATTCGCCGGCATTGGCGGCCTTCCAGGTGTTCACGGGTTCGCTGTCAATGAGCTCGATCTTGGTGACCGCCTTGATGCTTTTGAAGCCATACTTCCACGGCAGCGCCAGCCGCACCGGCGCGCCATTTTGGGCCGGCAATGGGTTGCCATACAGGCCGGTCGCCATCAGCGCCAGCTCGTTCATGGCCTCGTCAATCCGCATGCCTTCGACATACGGCCAGTCCAACGAGTTGCCGGGCATCTGGCTGTCGTGATACGAGTAGAAGCGCACAAACTTGGCGGCGCTGGTCGGCTCCACTTCCTTCAACAAAGAGGCCAGAGCGAAGCCGTTCCAGGGGATGACCATGCTCCAACCCTCGACGCAGCGGAGCCGGTAGATTCGCTCTTCTTCACCAAACTTCTTCTTCAGGTCGTCCAGATCAAACGTCATCGGCTTGTTCACCAGGCCGGTCACTTCGATCTTGAACGGGCTCGGCACCTTGTAGTTGCCAACCAGGCTGGCCACTTCCTCTTTGTCGGTGCTGAACTCATAGTAGTTGTTGTAGTTGGTGATCTCTTTGAAGCTGTTTAACGCGCCACCCAACTCATCCGTTTTCGCCGAGGCCACAACCGTGACTGGCACACTGGCTGCGGCGCTACTGGAGGATCCACCCCCACAGGCGGTCAGTGCGGCGGCGCTCAGACCTGCTGCACCGGCGGTTGCGCCCAATTTCAGCACACGACGCCGACCCAGCGGACGATTCCAATACGCCTGCTCGGGTGTGATCTCCGAAGACTTGATAGTTGACTTAAAAAAGCGACTCATAATTCCTGCTGCCTGCCTTGCCCGTTGTGGCGCATGTGTCGCGCCGGCGAGCCCTGTTTTAAATAACGCTGATCTTGGGGAGATCGTATCTGTCAAATCTTAAAGAGTTCTTACATCTCTGCTGGCGGTTGCCGTGAAGTTTTCTGATATTCGACGCAAAAAAATACAGTGTTCCGCGCTATAAAGCCAGCTTAACGACGTGAATAACACACAAAAAAGTCTGACATCGACGATTTTGGGTCGTCAATGTCAGACTTTTCTGAGTCTGGGGTCGAGAGGTGGCTTATGCCGACCTGGTGACGCGCTGCTCGGTGCTGATCGTGCCGCCTGAGCGCAGGATCAGAAACACCGCCGCGACCACCAGGTTGATCACAGCCTGAGTGGCAAATTGTGCTGGGGTGATTTGCTGCAGGATGAAGGCGCCGTGAGCGGAGTAGAGAATGCCAATGAGCTGCTCGGCAATCACGATCCAGATGAACTGCCGGTAGCGCACCGGGTCTGTTGCGGTGAGCAGATACACGCCGCCGAGCAGGAACAGGACCATGCCGTATTGCTGGCTCATGGAGACCAGTTCGGCCGTCCAACCCGAGGCAGGCGCCCAGCCAATCAAACTTGCGCCGGCCTGTTGCGCAAAGGTCGAAAGCACCGCGTTCAAAAGATTCCAGATACCCCACAACGCCAATAAGCCCTGTAACACTCGTTTTTGATTCATGATTTCTTCTCCTATTAACTTGATTATCAACACGACTTCTTACTCAACTTTCTTCTCGACCTGCTACTTATTTTCCCTGCTGCTTAACTTCTTGCAAGCCTTCACGCTTCACATGATTGACTGCAAGCGGGATCGTTAAATCGGGTGTGAACTGAACTGAGGCTGAAGCAATGGCATGGCTTTGGCAACCGGCGGCGCAATTTGAGCATCCTGCTGTCTCGGCCGGCACCGCATTCAAACTGTTGGGTATGCCATCAATACTGTGCATGCGTTGGAGATGTTTGCGTTTGGGTAACCAGCGGCGTGCGACGCCGACCACGCTGTTGAACGGGCACAAGTAACGGCAAATGCCACGCTTGCCCAGAAAGAATACGCTCAGCCCGGCCAGCAGCATCAGGCCGAATTGGAACGCGTGCCGCGGCCACCCATCAAAGTTGATGCCGAATGGGGTATACACAGCACTGATGGCGTCGGGAAACAACCACCAGAACAGCGGCACCCACACGACCAGCAGCGTAAGGGTAATGCCCTGTCCCCAGCGCGGATTGATGCGAATGCGTGAACGGGCCAGGGGTTCCATCAAATCCTGGATGCCGCCAATCCAGCAGATCCAGCCGCACATCCAGCTTCCACCCACTGCCGCCAGCACGATCATCGCGATCCAAAACACGGCGCCGACGATGACCCAGGGCACGCCCGGCACCCGCACTTCCACCAACGCCAGGTTGGCAAAAATAAACAGGAGTTGAAGGGCTCGCCGTCGCCGACGATCTTCTGCTGCAGCCGAAGTTTGAATAGACATGGCAGACCTGACACACTGACTAACTGCACAACTTGAGCCACAACGTGAATGGCGACGTTCAAGAAATATAACTGATTTCTATTTTCGTGGCAAATCAGCCCTGCCATGTAGATGGCTATACAACGGGTGCATTCTCAAAAAGTGGCAATCTTCATTTCCAGCCTTGTTTTGTGCTGGATTTCCGTAGGGGCGAGTCTGAGACCCGCCCCATAGGCACGA
>JBBQST010000375.1:0-4721 GCA_038213625.1 Thermoflexales bacterium | reverse complement strand
AACTTGTTAGAAACGTTTTAACTTTGTTCATATTGCTCCTTCGGCTTTTGCCGGGTTAGGTCCTAATAGATAAAGCAAATTGAAACGACATGAAGGCCGTTGGCAACCCTTGAATTTGTAGAGACGCACCCGCTGGGCGGTCTCTACATCATGTCAATACAGCATGCCGTGTCTAGTTGTTTTGTCTATTAAGACCTGTTTCTACACCGGCTCGCTCTGTGCGGTCGGCTTCGAGAGTTGGCGATAGAGAATACTGCTGATGCCGAATACCCAGGCCAGCGAGGCCATCCAGCCGGCCAGAATATCGGATGGATAGTGCACGCCCAGATAGACCCGCGAGATGCTGACCAACAGCACAAATAGGCCGCCCAGGATCAACACCCACCAGCGCCAGCGCGTTGGCCACAACAGCACCAGCAGCGCAGCCACCAATGCCATCGTGCCCATGGCGTGGCCGCTGGGAAAGCTAAACGAGGTTTCGGGAGCGAGTGAGATCCACAGATCGGGCCGCACCCGGCCAAAAGCGAGCTTGGCAGCAAAATTGATTGCTGCCGCACCACCAACGGCCAGCAACCAGAAAATGGCATCACTGCGGCGCCGTTGCCAGAGCAGGGCGGCGAAGATGGCGATGTTCAGCGGGATCAGGCCATAGCGCTCGCCGATTCGTGAGAAGAAGATCATGACCTGATCCAGAAATGGCATTGACAGGCTGTAAAAAAAGCGCAGGATCGGCTCATCGAAGAAGAACGGCTCTTTCTCGATCACCTCGTCGGCCAGATTCCCAAAGATATAGAGTGGAATCAGCACGCACACAAATAGCAACAACAACTGCCACTGATGCCGACGCACCCATCCCCACACTTTGGGCCACCTTGAATTCGATATTGACGCCATGTTAAAAACCATCATAAACAAGGCGCGAACTTTTTCTTCAAAAGTGATCCCATGATTTGCTGGATGGGTCAAAATGCCCGGCGCAAAAACCGCCCCCGCCCAGCCTGTCCCACAAACTGCCCGGCGCGCACAATCACCTCGCCCCGCGAGAGCACGTCTCGGGGCCAGCCTTCGCACGTCATGCCCTCATAAGCCGACCAGTCGATGGCGCTGTGCAGATGGCCCGCGCTCAGGCTTTTGCGCAGGGCCGGGTCGAAGATGACGAGATCGGCATCGAAGCCGGCGGCGATGCGGCCCTTGCCATGCAGCGCGTGCAACTCGGCAGGCCGGGTGCAGCACAGGCGCACCCAATCGCTCAGACTCAGCCGGCCCGTGCGCACGCCGAAGTGATGCACCAGACCCAGGCGCGCCTCAATGCCGGGTACACCGCCGGGCGTCAGCCGGAAATCCTCTCGACCCGCGTCTTTTTGCTGGCGGGTAAACGGGCAATGGTCGGTGCTGATTAGGTCGAGCGCGCGCGAGGCCAGCCTATTCCACAGGTCATCCTGATCGGCCTGGGGGCGCAGCGGCGGCGCGCAGATCCACAGCCGGCCATCGTCGCGTTGCAGATGCGCATCGGTCAACACCAGATATTGCGGGCATGTCTCGCCGTAAACACCGGCCAGGCCGCGTGCCCGGGCCTCGGCCACCACTTGAGCCGCTGCCGCGCAGCCAATGTGAAAGATGAGCACACGCGCGCCGCTGATCTCGGCGCACATCACGGCGCGCGTCACCGACTCGTGCTCGTTTGCGGGCGGACGGGTGAGGGCATGCTGGTAGGCCGAAGACAGCGGCAGAGGGGGAGACGGGAGACGGGCGATGGGCGACGGTTCTGAGCCATCTGTCGTCGTCCGTCGCCCGTCTCTGCTCCGCTTCCCCGCTCTCCCACGCAAGACCTCAATCACATCGCCGTTCTCGGAGTGAATACAGGCCAGGCCACCGACCTCGCGGATGGCAAACAGGGCGCGCAGCAAATCGGCATCCTGCACCTGAAAACCTGGGTAGGCCTGATACATCTTGAAAGTGGCGCAGCCGGCGTCATAGGCTTCGCGAATCTGACTGATACGGCCGGCACTGATGCGGCGCGGGATGCCTTGAATAGGATGCTCGTCCGGTTGCAATGTCATGTGCAAGCCAAAGTCGATGACAGCGTCATGGGTCTCGTCGAGCCGTTTGTGCAAGGCGTCGAGCAGGCTTTCGGTGGGCTGGGTCTCCACGAAGTCCACCAGGGTGGTGGTGCCACCGAGCGCGGCCGCAGTAGTGCCAGTGCGCCAATCGTCGGCGGTGAGGCCGACGGCCGTGGGCATGTGCAAATGCACGTGCGCGTCGATGGCGCCGGGGAGCACGTAGCAACCCGCTGCGTCAAGGGTTTGAACCGCGCCCATGGGTGTGGCCGGCGCAACTACCGCCGCGATCTTGTCGCCGATGATGCCGACATCGGCCGGGAAAACTGCATCCGCGGTGACAAGGGTGCCACCGCGGACGACGAGGTCGAAATTCATGGGTTCAGTGCGTTTATTGTGCCAGCAGCCAGCTGCTAGCTGCTAGCTGCTAGCTGCTAGCGCCCCTTCTTCATAAAGTCCTTCTCCGGCTGCGTGTTGAAGGCATAGTCCCACATGGGCGAGGTGACGCCGAAGCGGGTGTGTGGGTCTTGAAAGTGATGCAGCATGTGGTGGCGCTTGAGCGCTTTCATGAGCGGGCTGGTCATGGGCAAATGATGGGTGGCGAAATGCATCATGTCGTAGGCGACGTAGCCGAGGACGAAGCCGGCCAGCACGGGCGACAGCCATGCGGGCAACCCCAGCACGGTGACAATCAGCCAGTTGAAGAGCAGATAGAACAGGATCCCGCCGGGAATGCTAACGGCTGGGGGCATGACCAGCCGGGTCTTGCAATTGGGTTGAACATGATGAATCTCGTGCAACACAAAAATGATCCGCTCGAGCCAGGCTTGCTTCGGCTCGAAGTGAAAGACAAACCGGTGCAGCACATATTCGATGAAGGTCCAGATCAGCACAACGCCCAGGATCAGGCCAAACACCAGCGGCAACCACGCGCTGATGCCGGCACCGGCGACGGCAGTGGCAACCGATTGATAAAGGAAATAGGCCGCAATGGGCAGCCAGACAATGGGCACCACGGCCGGATGCACGTGAGTGAAGAACTCCAGAAAATCGGACTTGAAAAGACGAACCGGCTTTTCGTCATAATTGATATTCAGCTTGGCTTGCATATTGGCTTGCATAAAAAGATTTACTCCATCAAAGCAGACGAGCGGCAGAAGTTGCGGCGAGGGCCGACCAACTATGTAACAAAGTATGGTCTTATGACGCTATTTCATCACGCCGTTTCGCCTACAGGATACAACAAGGCATACGTTTGAAGCACTACCTGAGTTTTAAGAAAAGGTAAACTCTGGTTAACACAGCGGCCAGCACCATCAACTGCTGGCGATACTTGTATCACTCATATCTACACATAACTCACTAACAGCCCAACGAGGTCTCCATGTTTAAACAACGATTAGTCAGCCTTTTCAGCGAGTGGCGCGTCAGCGAACCCGCCACCAACGGCAACGGCCATGCGCCAACGTCTGAACCCGAGGCAACCCCGGCCAAAAGCGCATCTCAATCAGCCCTGGCAGACGCGTCATCCGCAGACGCGTCATCCGCAGACGCGCATTCCACCGACAACCACACCGGCATCGAAATGGCGCTGGTGGAACGTGATGATGAGCTGGCCCGGCTGAAAGCATACTGGCAGGCGGCGGTGGCTGGACATGGCCGAGTGGTTATGCTTGCGGGCGAGGCCGGGTCTGGCAAGAGCATGCTGGCCGATATGGCCATGCAGTTGATGGAGGCCGAGAAGATCCCCTGCAAGGTGGCGCGAGCGGCGTGCAGCGCGCAAAGCGGCGAGGATGAGCCCTTCTGGCCGTTTGCCGATGTGATGAGCCAGTTGGTCACAACCACGACCTCGAAGAAGCTGACCGAGGAAGTGCTGGACGCCTTCCTGGAATTTGCACCCAGTTGGGTGAGCGTGATTCCGGTGGCCGGCCCGGTCGTGGGCGCTTCATTGCAGACGGCCCAGGTGATGCGCAATCGCTCCAAGACCAGCGACAGCCCCAACCCGGACAAGCTGCTGCGCGAGTATGTGGGTGCGCTAAAGCGGGTGACAGAACAGAAGCCGGTGCTGATCTTTATTGACGACCTGCACTGGAGCGATGCCATGAGCATTCGCCTGTTGTCGCATCTGGCGCGCAGCATCCGCTCGCTGAGGTGCCTGATCGTGTGCGCCTACCGGCCATCGGACATCGCCGTCGAAGGCCATCCGTTGCACCACCTGATCAATGAGTTGTTGCGCTACGACAACGACGCCCAGGTGGAGTTGCGGCCGCTCAGCATGGAAGGGGTGAAAGTGCTGCTGGGCAAACGCTATCCAGGGCACAAATTTCAGGACACGCTCGCTGAGTATTTGTTCAATACGACCGGTGGCGCGCCATTGTTCATCGTTGAGTCGTTGCAGCTGATGGAGCGGCGCGGCGAGATTGGCCACGACAGCCAGGATGGCCGCTGGGCGTTGACACGCGACTTGAACGAGGGCGATTTGCCATCCAGCGTCGAAGCCATCATCAACAAACGGCTGGAGCGCCTGCCCGCGGAGTTGCAGGATATTCTGGCCCACGCCGCCGTGGAAGGCACCACTTTCGACGCGGCTGTGCTGGCCTATGTATTGGGCAAAGACGAGCTGACAGTGATGAAGCTGCTGGAGCCGGCCGAGATGGAGCACGA
>JBBQST010000374.1:0-4795 GCA_038213625.1 Thermoflexales bacterium | reverse complement strand
TACGGCCAGGTCTTGTTGGCCATCCTGGGATACTTCTCAATCCACTCCTCCAACCACTTGGGATTCTGGAAGAACATGCTGTCGTGGATGACCAGCGAGCCAATCGGCCCATGATCGCGGTCGAGCCGGTTCAGCTCTTCGATCACCATCTCGACTGGCCGGCGACCCATATTTGGGATGTAGCTGTTCTCGTTGCAAAACACGCACTGCCACGGGCAAACGCGGCTGGTCAGAAGCGTCGCCACCGGCGGTGGTCCCCAGCCGCACTCCGGCTCCAGCGGCCAGTTGAACTTCTTGCGCAGCTTGTGGCTGGCCGGTTGCGGCCACAATGTGCGATCAATCTCAGGCCACTCGGCCATGCCCTTGGCGCCGATGCCCAGCGTCACCCGCTCGAACTGGTCGGGGTGCGAGATCAAATTGACAATCGTGTTCTCGCCCGGCCCCTGGCAGATCTTGTCGAACTCGGGCACGCTCAACATCTCGTCCAGCGCCACCGTCGCGTGCATGCCGCCGGTGATCACCAAACTTCGAGGATTCACTTCCTTGAAGATTTTGGCGGCCTTATACGCAATTGGGAAGGTGTAGCTGCGCACGTTCATGATGAGCATGTCATAGCCCTTCATCTTCTTTTTGACCTCGTCCCATGTCGCGCACTGGCGCGTGCTGAACATCTCGGTCATCACGCCGTTCTGGTGCAAGATGGTGCGCAGCAGGCCCATGCCGTGGTCCTGCCACTGCTCGTGCGGCCCGGCCGGGTTGATCAGGTCACCCAGATCACCCAGATCCAGCCACAACCGGCGCGGCTCTTTGGAGCCAGCCTCGGCCGCCTCTTGTTCCTTCTTCCCAAATCCAAACAGTTTCAGCATAAGTAAGAGTTTTTAGTTGTTAGTTATTAGTTATTAGTTGTTAGTAACGGACAAAAAAAGCAGCCAGCAATCAGATCAGCAAAGCTTTTCTGACGGCTGGCTGCCTTGGACTAATGACTAAAAACTAATCACTAACGACTGATTTAGTGGCAACCGCAGCCCGAACCACAGCTGGCACCTTCGGCCGAAGCGCTGGCGCCGTCTTTCGACTTGAATGAGGAGCCGCAGCCGCACGAAGACGTGGAGTTGGGATTCTCGATCTTGAAGCCACCACCCATCAGGCTATCCACAAAATCGATGGACGCGCCGCCGAGATACATCAGGCTGGTGGGATCGACGAACAGCTTGACGCCGCCCTGCTCTACCACGGTGTCGAACTCGCGAGCCTGGGCCTCGAACGCCATGCCATATTGCAAGCCGCTGCAGCCACCGCCGGCCACGAACACGCGCAGGCCGTGGTTGGGAATATTGCGGGCCATCAATAGATCGCGCAATTTCTCCTGAGCCATCGGCGTCAGCGACATGGCAGCCACATCCTGCACAGCAATTTCCGTCTCGGTCTGGATCGCTTCGGTGATATCTACAAGTGCCATTTTTAAGATTTCCTCATTGGGTCAATTGTTGACTTGTTCATTTAATGAGCAGATGGACAAGTGCACAAATTACTAAATTTTAATGACATAGCAACACGCGGTGCCGCCATCACTCATTCGCTCGCGAACCTGGGGCTGCGTGCCCAAAAGTTTCGCGACCAGCATCAAATCCATGTTGCACAATTCGCTGTGCCGGACACTGACCTCATGATAAGGGCAATTTCGCGTTCGTAACACAAACTGATTTTCTTCCTGTGCCCAATCGGCCACATAGCCGCAGGTGTTCAGGTAGTCTACCGCCGCTGTCATGCGCTGTTCGGGAGATGCATGGGCATTAATGTGCGCCTGTGCGGCCATCCGCCCCGCCACACCCTGCGAAATGCGCTCGGCCACATCCGGTGGCAACGAACCTTGAATCTCATCCAGCAACATGAGGGATAGAGACTGGTAGTTTTTGGGAAAGCGCTCCAACGCGCACGGCGTCAACGTCCACACATGTTGTGGCCGGCCTGGCGTGGCGCGGTGCTGGGCCTTCTGCATCTCGACCAGCCCCTCGTGTGCCAGAATGTCGAGGTGGTGGCGCACCGTCACCGTCGTCAGCCCAATCGTGTTGGCGAGGTTATCGACGGTCGTTCCCTGGCAATCGCGCAGCAATTCCAGAATCCGGCGGCGCGTAGGTTGCATAGACTGCATGTGATTCTTGTCGCCGCTGATCTGAGTCAGGTCGAAGGCGACATTTCAAATTCTAAAGCCACACTACAATTTGTCAAATGGACATCTTCTTTATTTCGTGCACAAAATGACACAATCCCAAGAGTATGATTATGTCAGCCACATAGATTCATGACAGAGATGTACGGCATCCGCGACCATGCCCAACACCATATCTCAGGCATCACTCACTTGTGAAATCTATCATTAATGCCATCGGGCCGGTATAATCCATTAAGGGCTTTACATGGCGCAATCTTCAGGTTCCGACCCTGTGTATTGGGATGATCCTTATCCGATTGCGATTTTATTGAAGCATATGCATCCGAATGTTGACCCGAGCGAAATTTCGCACGATGATTTGCACCGGTGGGTCATTGCATTAGAGGCATTTGCCGATGATGCAGATGTGTTTGTAGTGGAGCGGCTGGAAGATATACAAGTCGAGTGGCTGGAAATAATGGCCTAACTGCTTGAACTTGAAATTGAGGAACCGATGGCTGATAACCAAACTGAGTTGACGAGTAATCCGACTGCTGTGCCGGCAGAGCTGCAAAACAACGTCATGATCGCGCCGGCGCAGACGTTGCTGGACAAGATTTACAACTGGGGCCGCAAACGCAGCACCTGGCCTATGCAGTTCGGTCTGGCCTGCTGTGCCATCGAGATGATCACGACCGCGGCCAGCCGCCACGACCTGGCTCGCTTTGGCTGGGAGCTGTTTCGCGCCAGCCCGCGTCAGGCCGATCTGATGATCGTGTCCGGCACGGTGACCAAAAAGATGGTGCCGCAGATTGTGCGGCTGTATATGCAGATGCCCGAGCCGCGCTATGTGATTGCGATGGGCGCGTGCGCCACCAGCGGCGGCCCTTTCAAAGAAGGCTACAACGTGGTCAGCGGCATCGACAAATTTCTCCCGGTCGATGTCTATATCACCGGCTGCCCGCCGCGCCCCGAGGCCTTGTTGCACAGCATTTTGAAGCTGCAAGAGAAGATCGACACCCAGACGCTCAAGCAAGTGCGCTGGTATCAACCCGGCCCGGGCATAGAGATTCCCACGCCCGTCCTCGGCCCGGATCTGATCGATATGCGCCGTGCTGCCGAAATCAAGGGTAAAACTGCTGCAGCGGTTGCAGCAACACCCACGGCTTAATCTATAAGAAACGAAAATAGGCCCGCGTGCGGGCCATTTAAGCGAGTTTGTGGAGTTTGTGATGGAAGAAAGCAACACCCCGTCGAATCCCGAGAGCGAGAATGAAGCGTCGGCAACGCCGCAGGCCGGCCCGCCTTTAAAGTCTCCACCGCCCCCCGGAGCCGGTGGACCGCCAAAAGCACCGCCGCCACCAGCGGCTGGCACACCGCCACGAGCTCCATTGCCACCGGCCGCAGGCGGCCCGCCCTTGAAGGCCCCCGCTCCCCCCGGAGCCGGTGGACCGCCCAAAGCGCCTTTGCCTCCTGCACCCGGTGGACCGCCGCGTTCGGCCCCGCCGCCTGCCCCAGTGCCAGGTGCCGGTCCCAAGTTGGCCACGCCCGCGCCGAGTGCCACGCCCAAACCTGCTGCGCCGGCTGTGGGTAAGCCTGCCGCGGGTGGAGCGGCCAAGGTTGCACCGCTGGCCGCCGTCACACCCGAGCTGGAACAACTGCGCGAAGAGTTTGGCGAGACCGCCATCGAACCGGCGGCCTATGTGGGTATGCTGGTGAAAGATCCGTTGAAGGTGGCCGAAATTGCCACCTATCTGCGCGATGAGCTGAAATATGAGACGCTGAGCAATTTGACTGCGGCCGATTACCTGAAAGAAGGTTATATCGAGATGGTCTACAACGTCTCGCGGGTGGCCAGCGGCACACCGCTCACATTCAAGACTCGCGTGCCGCGCAAGAGCGGTACTGATCTGACCGACCCGGTCAAGTCGCTGGTGTCGGTCTACCCCGGCGCTGAATTTCAAGAGCGCGAGGTCTACGACATGTATGGGGTGCCATTTGAGGGCCACCCCGACCTGCGGCGCATTTTGCTGTGGGAGGGCTTTTATGGCTGGCCCATGCGCAAGGATTGGAAGGAAGCCTATTTTGAGGGCGAAACCAAGCCATTCGAGAATCGCTGGCCCGGTGGTCACCACAAGTTGATCGAGGAGCGCGTGCCGTGGGAAGACAACCTGATCTACCCGCCTGGCTTCGACCCGACCACCTACACCGGCGACCCCGATGCCGGGCTCTACAACACCATGCAGACGACGAGGGTGGCGGTGCCGGCCTCGACCTATGGTCAGATTAATAATGCCGTGGTCGATGGCATTCCGATGCAAGCCACCGAGGGCAAGACGGTGCGAGAACTGGATTGGGATCGCAATAATCTGGCCGACTTCGACGAGATCAAGACCGACGAGATTATCGTCAACATGGGGCCGCAGCACCCCAGCACCCACGGCGTGTTGCGATTGGTGCTCAAGCTGGACGGCGAAACCATCACCGATTGCAAGCTGGTGTTGGGCTATCTGCACCGCAACCACGAGAAGATCGGCGAGCGCAACACCTGGCTGCACAACATTCCCTTCACCGACCGGCTGGACTACATCACCGGCCTGTATAACGAATGGGGTTACGTGCTGGGTGTGGAGAAGATGATGG
>JBBQST010000373.1:0-4807 GCA_038213625.1 Thermoflexales bacterium | reverse complement strand
TGTTTTATTAGGAATAAGCGAATGCCTGGAGCGCAACCCAAGCGGAAACCCTTTTAAAAAGAATCCGGCGATCAGAAGGTTTACACTCCCTATAACGTGCGGTATGGGGATGAATATCCAACAGATCAGCATCGGCTTAATCCTGTTGTGATACTCATATCTCTGTTGCGCGATTTTCTGTTTGCAGCAAGGAGTGTTTGTGACCCTCACGCAGATTTTTGTTTTGCTGGTTCTGATCGTGCCGCTGACCCTGGTCTTCATGGACCGGTTGCGCGAGGATGTTGCCGCGCTCTTGATGGCGGCAATCTTGGGCCTGGCTCAATTTCTGGGCATGGGCGTGCTGGGTCCCGCCGGCACACCGGCCGCAGCCAGCAAGGCCATCGAAGGCTTTGGCACGCCCGAAGTGGTGACCCTGCTGTCGTTGTTCATCCTCACCTATTGCCTGGACAAATATGGCCTGACCCGCTGGCTGGCAAGCCGGCTGCTGACCATCGGGGGCCGTTCTGAACCGAGGCTCATTGCGTTGTTTGCGATTTCGGGCGCGTTGCTCTCGCTGTTTATGAACACGCTGGCGGCTGCCGCGCTGTTGTTGCCCAGCGCCCTGGATGCAAGCCGGCGCACGGGTGTAAAGCCCAGTAAATTGCTGATTCCGCTGGCCTACGGTGCCATGCTGGGCGGAGCGGCCACCTATCTCACCACGGCCAATATTGTGGTCAGCGGTTTGCTGCCGTTGGCCAATCCACCCCAACTTCCACTCGGCTTTTTTGACTTCACGCCCACCGGCGGGCTGGTGGCCATTGCCGGTCTGGCCTTCCTCATCATTTTCGGCAAATGGCTGCTCCCCAATCGTGAGCCGCCTGCGTCTCAACTCTCGCACAGTGTCGAGGACCTCACCCGCGCGTTTCAGATCCAGGATCGGTTGTGGGATGTAGAGATTCCGGCGGATTCGACCTTTATCAGCGAAACCGTTGCCGAAACCCGCATTGGCGAACTGGGGCTGTCGGTGTTGGGGGTGCGGCGGGCCAACCGCATCATTCCCGTGTATGCCGCGCACAAGTTTGTGTCTGGTGATGTGCTGATCGTGATCGGCCGCGAGGAACGGGTGGTTCAGTTGAAACAGGACGGCGTTGTCATTCGCGCCCTGGATCCCAATCACACCATCGAAATTGGCAACGCAGCCATGGCCGAGGTGCTGGTGCCGCCCCGATCCAGCATCGAAGGCAGGACGTTGCGCGACATTGCTTTTCGCAGCCTGTCCGGCTTTTTGGCCGTGGCGCTCTGGCGCGACAATCGCAGCTACCGCACCGATGTGGCGACGTTTCAGCTTCAACCTGGGGACTCGCTATTGTTGATCGGCCCGCATGACCGGGTGAACGATCTGAAGAGACAGCGCGATTTTGTGGTGGTGGAAACCACCCAGGATGACGATGTGCTCGATCTCCCGCGCGCGCTGGCCACGCTGGCGATTGCCGCAATCACCCTGACAGCCATGATTCTGGGCGTGCGGGTGGAGCTGGCGACGCTGGGCGCGGCCGTGGTCTTGCTGTTGCTGGGTCTGGTCAAGCCGGATGAGGCCTATGGTGCGATCAAGTGGCGCGCCATCTTTCTCATTGCCGGCACGCTGTCCATCAGCCAGGCCATGGTGCAAACTGGGCTGGCGGCGCAGGTGGGTAATCTCGTGGTTGGCGTGGTGGCGCCATGGGGACCGCTGGGATTGGTGGCCGGCACCTATTTGCTCAGCGCGGCTCTGACGCAGTTGATGGGCGGCCAGATCTCGCCGCTGGTGGTGGGGCCGATCGCGATCAGCGCGGCCATTCGGCTTGGCATCAACCCGCAGGCCATCGCCGTGGTGGCGGCCATTGCCGGCTCCGTCTCGTTCATCACCCCGCTGTCGCATCCGGTGAATGTGCTGATGATTGCGCCGGCCAACTATAAGTTCAGCGACTTTGTGAGAAGTGGTTGGGTGCTGACGGTGGTGTGCTTTATTGCGTTGATGATCGCGGTGCCGCTGTTTTGGAAGTTGCAATAATTCAGGTGCAGGGGTATGGCCAAAAATTAATTTGCCGAATGTTGTTTTTCATGTCGATTCCACCGGGCTCAGATCGACGTATACATAGAGAGAGGGTGATGCTGGGTGGCGAAGGACTGCACCCGAGCTCCAGGGGTGCGCGGCGACTTCCTGGCCAAGCTGGGCCGCTGTGTCCAGGATGCGATCTGTCGCCCAGGTGCTGTGGATGAACAGGGGCGTGAGATCCTGTTTGTGCATGCGGATATGGTATCCGCTGGCCGCGAACCAGGTTGACCGTGGATGATCATCCCAACTTAGCCGATTGTTGCCGTTCGCGTTGCACAATCAGGTAGTTGATGCCGTAGTACAGCAGCAGCGAAATGATGAGGCCGGTTAAGGCACCCAACTGGTTAAAGTAAAACTCAAGGGGTTGGCCGAACAAAATATCCACGATCAGCCCACGTCTGAACCAACGCAGGCCGGCATATAAATCGCGCGGCAGGCGGATCACACCGATGATGGTTAAGACCACTTGAATCCCGGCCGAGACCAATGAGGCAATGTCGGGAATGGAGAGGGTTGGATCGGCCGCCGTGGGCAGGGTGCCGGAAATGAGGCTGGTGGTGATTTGAATGGTGTTGCTGGTGCCACTACCGAGCATGCCGCTGATGATGACGACAAAGAGCAATGCCAACACCAGCCCGGCCAGCGCCTCCAACGAGAAAATGGTGATGAGCACAATCTTGAAGAGCCGGGTATCGACGATGCGTTTAAAGACATTGTCGAGCCGGTTGCGGGTACGGGTATAAAGCCCGATTTTGGTTTTGTCTTCAACTTTGGTGCCGGCCGCGAGCGCGCGCAAGGTTTGCAACGTTTCCTCCGGCCACTGCGCCTTATCAATGTGCATTTGTAGATCGGCCCGTTGTGCGCTGTCCAGTGGCTGGTAGGTCGAGACCATGAGCCAATCCAGGGCATTGGCCGCATGCTCGCGCGGCGACAGCGGGGTCCGGTCAATGCTGAATTTGATGACAAAGAACAATCCCATGAACAGGATATAGAGCAGCATAAACGTGGGCTGGAAAAAGTAATCGTTGTCGGAGGTGATGAACTTGCCCAGTTCGTCGATGAAGGTGCCGAAGCCGATGCCACCCAGCACGGCTGTGGCAAATCGCATTTGCCGGTTGAGGAAGAACAATTGCAGCAGCAACGCGGCCAGCATGAAGAAGCCGCCCCACAGCATATGCGCGATGTGCAGCCCATTGCCCCCCAATTTGGGGAAGCCGGTTAGTGTGAGAAAGACGCGAATAAAGATGATGGCGCCGACGGCGTGCAGGATGAACAACTCGGCCAGATGGCCGGCCTGTGCATGACGAATGAGCCGTGGCGTCAACGATGTTGTCTCACTCACTGAAATACCCGGTTGGGTTGTGGTACGGGTTTGCATGGAGCCTGAGTTTAAATTATTTTTGGATAATGCCAGCCCTGCCGGTGAGCCAGGCCATCAAGCCAGCGGCTCAGACGATGCCGCATCATCATCGCTCACGGCCCAGGCCCCGATTCCCCAAACTTGCAGCGTGCGGCGAATCAAATAACGTGTGCCTAACACCCGGTGCGGCTTACCTGAAGCTTGCCATCCATTTGGAGTGGGCTAGGTAATTCGTGTTCAAATATATTATACCTATCCGGTTCATGGTAATTAATTGCAATTTTTCTAAAAATTTATCATCATACTAAATACTTAAAATTATCATCATAAAAGCCCACGGTAATCTATATCGCATTCACTAGTAAAAGATCAGCTAGCAATGAATGACATTGTTGTGTTGCCGAGTTAAACTCGTTTTGCGCGAACATAAATGGAGAACTCCCATCTCCAGAGCTCGCATGGGCAGGCATATCAACTCATTGCTGGCCCACAACAAACGATTCACCAGTCATGAGAACGATTAGGAAGAGAAGCATAAAAATACATAACCACGACAACCGCAGTATTACTCATCAGACCATCTGCTTTGTCACCGATCTTTTGCAAGAACGCTTGCCTGGCTCGCGGATGAAACTTCCTCTAATCGACCGATCCACATTATCGGCCGGCTTCACGGCGCTCCTCACTGCTGCCATTTTGCTTTTTTGCGTCGTGAAGTCTGTCTGGGCAGGCCCTCTGATTGGAACTGCGCCGCCATTGGGCACAGCGGCCAGCTTTGCGGTTCTGGGTGCCTCGGCTGTCACGAACACCGGCCCAACCCTTGTCACCGGCAATCTGGGTGTAAGCCCTGGAACCGCTGTGACCGGCTTCCCTCCCGGCCAGGTCATTGGGGCAATTCACGCCGCGGATGCCGTGGCGCTCCAGGCGCAAAGCGATACCACCACGGCCTACAACAACCTGGCGAGTCAGCCATGTGCTGCTGATTTCACGGGTCAGAATTTGGGTGGAATGACCTTGATTCCAGGCGTATATTGCTACGCATCTTCGACGTTTTTGACTGGCATTCTGACACTTAACGGGCAGGGTAACCCCAATGCGGTCTTTATCTTTAAAAGCGGCAGCACGCTCATCACTGCGCCCAATTCATCGGTGGTGATGATCAATAACGTGAATGCGTGTAACGTCTTCTGGCAGGTGGGCAGCTCTGCGACACTGGACGTTAATACCCGGTTCATCGGCAATATTCTCGCTCTCACCAGCATTTCCTTCAACACCGGTGCGAGTCTGGTCGGTCGGGCACTGGCACGCAATGGCGCTGTGACGATGGATTCCAATGTCGTTGATGCAAGTTGCGCTGTGGCTGCAACGCCAAC
>JBBQST010000372.1:0-4813 GCA_038213625.1 Thermoflexales bacterium | reverse complement strand
GCCGATCTGCGGCGAAATTTGCTGGACATTGCGAAATACAACGGCTGGCTCAGAGCCAATGTGTTGATGGCTCGGCTGGTGCGCCAAATTTTGACCGCCTCGCAAGCTAAATCAACCCCGTTTGTAGGCCTCGATGTCGGCATCGGTGCAGGCGATTTCATGCGCTATGCGGCGACGCGGTTGCCGGTGGAGTGGGTGGGGTTGGACGCCTCGCCGCATATTCTGGCAATTGCGCAGAAATTGAATGCACCCCGTATGAGTCAGAGCGTGTGTGCATTCGGCGAGCATCTGCCATTTGCCGATGGCAGCTTCGATGTGGTCACGTGTGCGCTGACGGTGCATCACTTGCAGCCGGTGCAGGTGATCCAGCTCTGGCGTGAGTTTGCGCGCATCTCGCGGCGCGGCTTTGCCGTGGTGGATTTTCAGCGCAGCCGCCCCGGCTTGATCGGCGCGTGGTTGCTTACTCGCCTCACCAGCACCAATGTTTTTACACGCAACGACGGCGTGCAGTCGATTCGGCGGGCTTACACGCTGGATGAGGTTGCAATGATGTTGGGCGAGGCCGGCTTGTCACAGGCGCAGATACGCCCCGTTGATCCCTTGCGCTACACGATTGTTTGGCGGCGAGATCGAGTGTGAGTCACTCTTACGCAGCCGGAGTCGGCACCGCGGCCGGCGGTGTCTCCTCGTGGAACGCGCGCTCGATCACATCCTCGATGGGCGGATCTTCGATCGTTAAATCCTGCACTTGATATTCGGCCAGCATCCGCGCAGTGATATCGGCTGCCTCATCGGCCTTGACCTTGATGTAATTCTTACCTTCAATTTCGCTCGGAGCCGGCTCGCCATATTGTGACAGGTCGCTCGATGGCGTGCCCTCTTTGAACACCACCCCGATCAGCTTATACGGCGCGATGCGATGCGCCAGGTCTTGCAGACCACCGTCGTATTTCAACTGGCCGTGGTGGATGATGATGATGCGCTCGCACAGGGCCGTTACATCGGCCATATAGTGGCTGGTGAGGATGATCGTGGCTTTGTGCCGCCGGTTGTATTCTTTGAGGAACTGCCGGATGCGCACCTGCGCGCCCACATCCAGGCCAATGGTGGGCTCGTCGAGGAACAGCACCGAGGGCCGGTGCAACAGCGCCGCGGCCAGTTCACACTTCATGCGTTCACCCAGCGAGAGTTGCCGCACCGGCTTGCCCATGATCGGGGTGAGATCGAGCAAGGTATTCAACTCGTCGAACGTCTCTTTATATTGGGCGTCGCTGACGCGAAAGATGGCTTGATTGAGCAGGAACGAATCGGCAGCGGGAATATCCCAACTGAGCCGGTTGCGCTGGCCCATGACCAAAGTAATGGCGCGCAAATAATCTGACTGGCGCTCCCACGGCGTGTAGCCCAATATGCTGATGGTGCCGCCGGTAGGGTAGAGCAACCCTGAGAGCATCTTAAGCGTGGTGGTTTTGCCGGCCCCGTTCGGTCCCAGGAATCCCACGATCTCACCCTGGCCGATGCGAAAACTGACATTCTGGACGGCCTTGACGTCCTTGTAACTGCGCTTCATGAAGCTGCGAACAGCCGCACCAAAGCCGCCTTCACGATCCGTTACTTTGTACGTCTTGCTGAGGTTTTCGACAATAATCGGGTCGCTCATAGATAGAACAATTGTACTGTATTGATCAACGAAGCTACCGACCCAGCCGGTGAAATGTCAGACATCTTCCTAGATGTCTGACATTTGCCGAAGTGTGACATCCCTCCATCTTCCCCCCTGCCATTTCAAATTTGCGCGTCCGGCCACCTTTCAGTATCCTCGCCATGTCTTGTCTTTAACCAATCCCTCTTTGCCCTTTATCGCGACCCTGCTCCTGCTGGCGATTGTGCCCAGTGTGGTGGCGTCGATTGCGGTGTTGTTGTATCTGCGCCGGCGTGGTGAAAGCCGGCGTTATCTGCAAGCGCGCGTACAGGAACTGAAACTGATCAGCGATGCCGTGCGCGCCATCGCCTCGGCCCGGCTGGATGAGGATGAGTTGTGCAAACTGGTGCGTGATCAGGTGGCTCGCTTCATCGATGCCGACACGTTCCAGATTGGCCTGTTCGAGGGCACCTATTACATTCCCAGGTTGCGCTTCAATCGCAGTGTCGGCATGCCTCTGGAGCCGTTTGATCTGGCTCACAACGGCGGCATCTTTGGCTACTTGCGCGAATCGGGCCGCTGGCTGCTGGTGCGCGACTTCGATCGTGAGCTGGCCATGCTGCCGGCCAAGCCGCGCTACATCAACGAGAACCCGCCAAAATCGGCCATTTTTGTGCCGTTGGTCGCTGTCGAGGGCGTGATTGGCGCGATGGCGATTCAGTCAGACACGGTCGGCGCGTTCACCGAATCCCATGCGCGGCTACTCAGCATCATCGCCAATCAGGCAGCAGCGGCCATTCAAAATGCCCGCGCGCTCAAACGCGAACGCGAGCGCGCGCGGCAATTTGAGCTGGTGAGCCAGGTGGCCGGCGACACGGCGCTGATTCTCAACATCAATACCCTGCTGCCGCGCCTCATTGAAGCGATGCAGGGTGCCTTTGGCTACTATTTCATGGGCATTTTTTTGATCGATGATGAAACCGGCGAAGTGGTGTGCCGCGCGTCGACTTCTAATGGCGAGTTGGTGAATCGGCGCATGAAGAGCGGCATTGGGTTGATCGGTGCCAGCATCAGCACGCAGGGTATTCTGGTGTCGCCCGATGTCCGCAACGACCCGCGCTATCTGCATGAGCCTTCTCTGCCCGACACCCGCAGCGAAGCTGTGGTGCCGCTGATGGTGGCCGGCCAGCCCATCGGCGCGCTCGATCTCCAGTCCACCCGCCTCAACGACTTCACCCACAGTGACACGCGCTTTCTGGAAATTTTGGGTCAGCAGGTGGCGGTGGCGATTGAAGATGCGCGGCTCTACGAAGCCGAGCGCGAGCAGGCCTGGCAAAGCAATGCGCTGCTGCAGGTGGCCGAGATTTCGTCGCGGGCCGAAGACCTGGATGATGCCGTGACGGCCGTTGCTCGCATCGTGCCCAAGCTCAGCGGCGTGGCCATGTGCGCGGTGTTGACCACGGACGAGCATGCCGAGCAATTTGTCATTGCAGCGCTGGAAGGGCGAATTTCGGACTACGAGAATCTGGGTGCCGGCGACACCCTGTTGGCCGACGATGTGCCGGCTTTGCGCCAGATGTTGGTTGATCATCAACCGGTGATGAGCGCAGAATGTGGCCGGCTGAGCCAACCGATGCTGGCTTTACCGCTGCTGGGGCAGGGCCGTCTGGTGGGCGCATTGCTGGCCTGTCAGGATGATGGGCTTGCGTTCAATCCGCGTCGCATCGACATGATGTATGGCCTGGCCAACCAGGCCGCGCTGGTAATCGATTCGGTGCGGGCGCGGGTGGCACAGAAGGATGAGGCCTGGATTACGGCGGCGCTGTTGCAGGTGGCCCAGGCCGTGAATCAGAGCGACAACCTCAGCGCCATTGCCGAGACCGTGATGAGTTTGACGCCGTTGCTGGTCGGTGTGGATGCGTGTGCGTTATTCGTGCGCGAAGGTCAGGACACGATTCTGCGGGCGTTGCGTGGCTATGGGTTTGCGGCCGAGGCCCAGCAGGCCATTGCCCAGAACGAGCTGCCGATGGCGGCCTGGCGTAATTGGGTTCTGGAGCACGACAACGATGCGCTCAACAAGACGCTGGCCCTAGAGCCCGTGCCCGAGCGGATTGCCTCACGGTTGGGTGATTGGAATCTGGCGGTGTTGCCGCTGATTGCGAAGAATCAATTGGTTGGCGCGCTGATTGTGGCCGCGCGCAATGCCAGCCAATTGCCGCATGATCGAACCTTCCGCATTTTGCTGGGCATTGGGCAGCAATCGGCCGTAGCCATGGACAACGCGCGCTTGCAACTGGCGTTGTTCGAGCGGCGTCGGTTGGAGCAGGAGCTGAACTTTGCCCGCGATATTCAGCGCAGCTTTTTGCCCAAGGAAATTCCGCAGGTGGCGGGCTGGAGCCTGGCCCCCGCCTGGCAGGCTGCGCGGCAGGTGGGCGGCGATTTCTACGATGTGATTCCGCTGCCCAATGGTCGCTACAACCTGGTGATTGCGGATGTGGCCGACAAGGGTGTGCCAGCGGCGTTGTTCATGGCCATGTCGCGCACGTTGGTGCGCTCGGCCGCGTTCGAGAACTACCCGCCGGCCGCCCTGCTCACCCGCGTCAACCAGATCATTCTGAACGACTCGAACACCGATTTGTTCGTGACTGTGTTTCTAGCGCGCTGGGACCCGGCCAGCAATGAACTCGCGTTCTCCAACGCCGGCCATAACCCGCCGTTGATCTTCAGAGCTGCGTGCGATGAGAACGAGGCACGCGTTGAGCCAAATGAGTATGACCTGTTGCCGTGCATCGACCAACTGCCGGTGCGAGGTATTGCACTGGGTGTGGTGGCCGGCATCAAACTCAAGGATGAGTTGCTGACGCTGCACGCTGGCGACGTGGTGCTGTTTTATACCGACGGCATCATCGACGCACTGAACAGCAACAATGAAGAGTTTGGCTTGCAGCGGTTGCAAGAGGTGCTCAAGACCACCGCGGCGCTACCAGCCACCGAGATTGCCAACGCCATCATGTCGGCCGTGAGCTATTTTGCCGGCGATGAGCCGCCGTTTGATGATCAGACACTGCTGGTGTTGAAGCGGGAGGCAAGCTATGAGCTATGAGCTATGAGCTATGAGCTATGAGCTATGAGCTATGAGCTATGAGCTATGAGCTATGAGCTATGAGCTAT
>JBBQST010000371.1:0-4819 GCA_038213625.1 Thermoflexales bacterium | reverse complement strand
TTGGCCGATGACGGCAACCGCCGCAACAGCAATGGCCGAGACGATGCGATAAATCGGTTTTTGGAGGGGCATACTAGTCATAGCTTTTGTCATATCGCATTAACGCGATGTCTCAAATAGTCCTCGATGAGCAAGACATTTGAGACACCGCGCCAAAACGAATCATCAGACACAACTGGATGTTTGATCTTGTTTTTGAACTATGGCAATGGCGTGGCCGTGGATTCGACACCGGGTTGTGTGCCTGGGTCAATAGGCAAGGGCGTGCTGGTTGCATTACCGCTACCTGGATTCCCAGGATCTGGAATCGATGTTGCAGTGGGTGCCGAGCTTGTGCTAGTTGGTGCAGCCGGCCCCGGCGTGGCCGTGGGGCCGTTGACGCTGGAGTTGCCAATGCACAGGAATTTCTCGTTGTAATCGACTTCAGCGCCGTCATTGCGCTTTACCCGCAGATGGGCCTTGTAGCCGCCATATTTCAGATCCTTGATGTTGAAGCTCTCTGATCCGGTGCCCACGGTCTGGCGGTTGATGACGCTGCTACCGGCGGGGCCACACACCTGGCCGCTGGGTTCCACAATGAACCAGATGCCGGCGATGCCATACACATCCCAATTGGCGGTCAGGGTGAAGTCCTGACCCTCGGTAAACGAGCGAATCTCCTTGCCGCCATCGGTCCAGTTCATGTCGCGGGCGGCGCAGAAGGTATAGGCAGTTGTGCCACCGCGCCAGTTCGGGTCCGAGCTGCTGCAGGTGCCGCGGTTGGCCGAAGTGGCGACCACCGCCGCAGACCCGGCCACCTGCAACACCAGTGTGTCTTCCAACTGCTGGCCGCCTGTGTCGCGCCAGCGCAGCGTAACGTTGCGCGACGAGGTCACATTTGGAATGTCCACGGTCATCGAGCCGGCGATGGGCCCCTTGAAGCCAGCGCCATCCCCCTTGTCAAACTCGCCTTCCTTGAAGTTGGGAATGCTCCAGGTGGCGTAAACGGTTGAACCTGAGTTGACCGGATTGGTGTTGATGCGCAACACACTGCGCGAGCCGGTCAGCGAACCCGTTTGTGGCGGTGGCGCAACAACCGAGCCAGAGCCCGAGATGCCGCCCTGCACCACAATCGTGTCTTCCAATTGTTGGCCGCCCGTGTCGCGCCAGCGCAGAACCAGCGTGCGCGCGCCGGTGATGCCCGGCACATCCACGGTCATCGAGCCGGCAATCGGCCCCTTGAAGCCCGAGCCATCCCCCTTGTCAAATTCGCCATCCCGGAAGTTGGGAATGCTCCAGGTGGCGTAGAGGGTGCCGCCCGAGCTGACCGGATTCACATTCACCTTGAGGATGTTGCGCGAACCCAGCAACGGCCCGGACGCAGCCGGTGGGGCGGCCACAGCGGGCGGTGCCGCAGTCACGGCCGGCCCGATGGGGATGATCTGGACATTACCCGAGGGGGCTGGATTTGCAGGCGCAGCCGGGGCCGGGTTGTTCGCCACAACCGGTGCGGCGGGCAAAGCCGGCGCCGCGACCACGGGCACATTGTTGGCCGCGTCGTTGCCTTGAACCAGGGTATCGGTGTCGTCCTTCAACTTCACCCAACCCACGCCGCCGGCCGCTGCCGGGAACGAGATTTGCAACCAGCCGCCGTCCGAGCTCTTGCCCTTCACCGGTGCGGTCTCGCCTTTGTTAAGCTGGCCGACTTTGTCATAGCCCACGCCCGGCCCTTTGCGCACATTCACGAAGTCGTTGATGACGGTGGCGCTGGGTGCGCCGGCCGTGGTGCCTGCGCCGGCACTGTTGCCGGGAGCAGCGGTGGAGCCCGGTGCGGCAGTCGCACCCGCGGCACCGGGGACAGCCAGGGTGGGTTGTAGCTCCAATGCGGCTGTGGGCGCGGCCGGTGCTTCAGTCGGCAATACCACGGATTCAGCCGCCTGAGCCGTAATCAAAACGGGCTCCGACTTTGCCTTAAGCGCATTGTCTGGAGCGCCGTACACAATCAATTGCAGCGCGTGAGGCCCGGCCGCCAATGGTGTCCATGGCACCGGGCTTTCGGAGCCTCCAATTGGGAAGTTGGGCACTCCCGCAGATTGATCCGGCGCGCTCAAGCTGGCATAGGTGGTGTTATCAATCACGATATCCACCTTGGTAATGCCATCTCCCGTCACCAAACCTTCGATCTGCACTTGTTCGCCGACATTGATGGTTGAGTTGGGGGCGGGCGAAGTGATTTTTGCTTCAGTTGGTTTGTTCTCGCCGAATAAACTGCAACCGCTCAGCAACAATAAGCTTGCCATCATCAGGCTTGCTGCGGCGTGGTGCCTGCTGGCGTGGCGCGCCGGTTGCTTATATTTTCCCTTGGCCTTCATCTCGTCTCGTCCTCCTAAATTCATAGCTTTGCAGCATAGCATAATCGCATCGACGGCCTTGCCGGCCTCAATATCTTCATTTGCAATCGCTTTGGCGTTGTTGATCTGGGCCGTCCGGCAATGATTGCAAGCTCATTTGTACCAAAGCTGCAAACCTGGCGGGTGCATGCCCAGTTTAGCAATGCCTGGGTTTCCTGGGCGTCTGCTAACGGCATCATCGGCGTTTCAATGATATCGCTTGCGTCCCCCTAAGAGCTATCGAATAAAGCCTCACTGGGCTTGCCGGACACGTCACGCCCAACCCACGAACAGGCTACGTTGCGGCTTTCGCATGGTTTTCAGTTTAGCGCCGCCCCTGAATGGCCGCAAAGAGCGTCATAACAGCGGCCACTAAACCGGCGATGGCAATCCAGATGAGATCGGGGCCGGGCGGCGTTACAGGCGTGGTCTTGGCAGTTTGATGAGTGGGCGCGGGCAACCCCGGCAACACCCATGTGCTGTCCTGCCGCGGCCCCACCTGCACCTCCAACGCGCCAGTCAGCTCGGCCGCGCTCACCTTGCGCCACACGATATCGTCGAACACCACCTCGCCACTGTCGGCCAAAAGCGCGCTGGAGCCGGAGGTGATGGGGCCGGTGTCGTTCACTTGGATAAGCCGCTTTCCATCGACAGCCACCACAAATTGCTGGCCCGCTGCGCTCACGCTTAAGGTGCGCCACGGCGAGTTGTTGGTCAGTGTCACCGGTGCCGAAGCCAGCAGAGTGGTGGTGCCACTGATCACCTGTTCCAATCTCACCTGACCGGCCTGAACCGTTGCCGCCACGTAATTGAATGCATCCTGCACTCGTACGGCCACGCCCCAAGTTGCGTCTGCACGCGGCTGCGCCTTCACTTCAAATAGGTAATCCTGACCGGGCAGTGCAGTTTTCAGCATGCCGCCGGTGCCGTTCAAGACCACGTTCGTGTTGTCTGCTGTGTCGTCGATCAAGCGCCAGGTGCCGCTCAGCACCGACCACACGCCGGTGTCGAGCGTGCGTTGCGCACTGCGGCCTTCCGCCAGCACGGCCTCGCGATGGTTCAGCACCCAATCCGCGCCCATCACCTTGCAGATGTAGCCGTGCAAGATCTCGCCTTTGGCCGGGTCGCGCATGATGTGTTGAAATAGACAAGCCTGGTTGTCGCTCAATACCGGGTTGTCGGGCAGCAATTCAAAGGGGCCGGCCGGCGACGCACTCGCATAAATCGTGGTCTTCCAGGCATTCTCGTTGACCTCGGTCGACAGAAAATAGGTGTCACCCACCATCATCATGTTCGGCGCGACCAGCTCAAACGGCACTTCCAGCAAGGTCTTCTCGGAGGCCGGGTCGGCCAGACCCGCCACCGTGCGCGCACTGCGCATCTTGATCTGCCACACCCCAAACTCTGCCCCGCCGCGAAACCAATACAGATAGAACAGGCCCGTTTTGGGATCGCGAAACAAAGCCGGGTTTTGATTCCGCACCTGGGCCTCACGCTCGACCAGCACGGTGTAATCGTCCTTGCCGCCAAAGTTCACCCCGTCGGTGCTGGTGCGCAAGACCACCTGGCTGATGGCACAGTGGTCGCGGTCGTGAATCATGTAAAAGACATTGCCGATCTTCAACACCGCCGGCCAGCGCTCGCCGTCCTGGTTCAACAGCGGCGTCGCATCCCTTTCCCAGTTCACCAGATCGTTGCTGCGCGCGCGGCCGATGCCGCCACAATCGGCCAGGCCGTAGTAGCCCCAATATTTGAAGCCGTTCGCATTCGGCTGCGCCGGCTCCACCTCGACCACACTCAAGGTGTGCGGCGATTGCGTCTCCCAATCCAGGCTGCGAGTCATGATCGTGGTCGGCGGCCCAAACTGAAAGTAACCCAGACCCGGCCGGCCAAAATCATCAAACATCTCGAAGGTGCGCCGGCCGCTGGAGAGATTCGTGATGGTCGGAATGTCTGTGGTGACGCCGTTGCCATAGTGCAGCGTCAGTGTTTTGCTGGATTGGGCCGGCAGCTCCGGCACCTTCACCCACACCACCGCCTGACGCGCGGCCGCATCAAATTGCTCCACCCAATAGCTCAACGGCAACGCCCCATTCAACTCGGTGATGCGCAGGTCTGCGCCGTTGGGTGCGGCCTGGTCAAAATCAAAATTGTTTGCGTCCAGCACCACGCGCACCTGAAAGTCGCGCAACGGCTGCTCGGTGGGGTTGGCAATCTCGATGGCGCGGGCGTGGGTCCACTGTGCCGGGGCGGGCTCGGCGGCCCTGGGTGCGCCGCAACTGGTCAGAACGGCCATCAAACTTGCTGCAATAAAAACGTTCTTCATTAAGCGTGCTTTAGGTGCTGGGAATGCTGTCTCACGAGATGCTGATTTCGTTGGCGGTGAAGGCGGCCCAGATGGCGTGATACAGATCGCTGCGCACATCGTTCATGATCAACGGCTCGTTCAC
>JBBQST010000370.1:0-4823 GCA_038213625.1 Thermoflexales bacterium | reverse complement strand
GTCGGGGGTCCATTGACGAAGCCAAAACCGAGTTCTTTTGCTGGAAGAGACGTTGAGAAATCCGGCTCTCCCGAATTAAACGGGAATCGCAGTGTAAGGGCAAAGCGGCGGGCTCATGTATGGGTTTGATCTGCGATGAGCCCGCTGCTTTGCCCCCACAAAAACCATGATTTCCCGCCAAAGTTGGGAGAGCCAGAAGTTTCCGTGTAGCAGCAACATCGACACCTCATACCTCCCTCTTTTTCGGTCGGTAACAATCTCTTATTAAATCCGGCCAAAGGCTGATGCAGCCTGACACATAATTTCTAAAATCTGACTATGGAGATCATCCTGCCCAGCACGCGGCCGACCGAGGCCATCACCAATACTGAAACCCTTCTCCGAATTGAACCCCAGTGTCGGCAATCGTCTGAGCTCGTTATTTGGCTGGAACGTGCCAATGTTGAATCGTTGCGTCTCGAAACATTTATTGAGGAGGGCGCAACCAAACGCGCCGCGACAACTGACTACACGACTATTGATCACATCAATCGCTTGGTCACCCAACTCACGGACGCGCTCGCTCGACTGGATGTTCGAATCGAAGCGGGCGAAATCGAGATTGAACACACTGAGATTGACGACTGGAACCGGCCTATCGAGAACCGATTCGCACCGAACATCAATACACCTCTTGTCCTGACATCGCCAAATCTATCGAATCCCATCCCAAGCACACGCCAATCTTGGACGTGGAAACATGGGGCCATCGCGGCCGGCGCAATTCTCATCATCGCCCTCATCGGGGCCATTTTGGGCGGCAGCATCGGCCCAACCGAACTCATCTTCATGCCCATCTTAGCCTTCCTGTATGTGTTTATTTGGGGCAAACTCATTAGTCGAACCGGCTATAGCGGCTGGTATTTTCTACTCCTCTTCGTACCCATAGCCAACCTAGTGGCAGTTATTGTTGCAGTGGGTCGCGATTGGCCTGTTGAGAAAGAGCGTAATGCCTTACGTGAACGGTTGGAAGCTGTTACAGGGCATCCTGCCTATTCTCAGGATCAATAAATGGTTTCTACAAACTCTGTCCAAAATCTGAATCTCTTTCATGACTCACCTTGCTGTGGGCGTTGGTAATCATCGGCATAGCGCACGATGTCGTCCTGCTGCCAGTTGCCAAACGCCACCTCCAGCACGCGCACGGCTGGGCCAGCGCTGCTGAGGCGATGTTGAGCCTGAGCAGGAATCCAGATTTCCTCGCCGGTGCTGGGGTGATAGATCTGGTCGCCAACCTGGATGATCGCGCCCTCATCGAGCACGATCCACAGCTCGGCCCGCCCAACATGCGACTGTAGGCTGAGCCGTTGTCCGGCTTGCACCTCCATCAACGAGACGGTGACCGGTTGATTGTTGGCGTATTGCTGGAAGCTGCCCCATGGGCGCGTGACCCTGTGCACTGGCGGCGGAGCATTGGGAATGGGCGTGGGTTGATCCATGATGATCTGTGCGGGTTGATACCGTGTCCTTGAATACAGCGCAATGTACAGCAGCCTGGCGGTTATTACTAACTGATGTTACGCATGATGACGAAATCTCACGCAAAGACGCTAAGGTGCAAAGTTCAATTCTTAGCGTCTTAGCGCCTTTGCGTGAGACTTCTGCGTAACACCAGCTTATTTCTTTGCCTCAGCGCTGCCGCAGCATCTTTGTCATGATGTGGGCCGAACCGGTTGATTCGCTCGTACACTGGTTTCATGTCAATGCCCATCACACCTTCAGGTCGGCGTGGCCCGTGAAAGTATTACCCCGATCGGTGTTGCGCTTTCAGGGTGAAAATGGCCCTCTGGCAACGCTGATTCACTACGGCGCATATCCCACGGTGTTGCATGGCCGCCAGGTCAGGCCATCTGGCGCGATATTGAACTATCGCACATCGGGGCTGGGCAGACATGGCCGAGCCGGCATAAATTTTGTAATGACGTTTACCTGTGAGACTAATGTCCTGAATTTCCTGACTGGTATGCAGAAATTTTCGTCTGAATATATAGTCGTGGGCATGTCGAACGAGCCCATCCAACCCAAAATCAACTGGTATCGCACGCCGATTGACCGCGATGTTCTGGCCGCACTCAACCAACGCAGCGATGTCAAAGGGCTGTTGCAAACCCTGGGTCACCTGGGAGTGTTGATCGTGAGCGGCGCACTCGCCATCTACGCCTCGCAACACTGGTCGGTGTGGGCCGTGCTTGGCATCCTGTTTGTGCATGGCACGATGTATGCGTTCCTGCTCAACGGCTTTCACGAGCTGTGCCATGGCTCAGTGTTTAAGAGCAAGCGGTTGAACACCTTCTTTTTGTATGTGTTCAGCTTTTTGGGCGGTTACAACCCGGTCATGTTTTGGACCAGCCATCAGGAACACCACAAATACACCCTGCACCCGCCGGATGATCTGGAGGTGGTGCTGCCGGTCAAGATTTCGCTGGAGAACTTCCTCAAATATTCGTTTGTCAATCCGTGGGGGTTGGTCGACCGGACCAAGGGTTTGATTCGTCTCAGCCGCGGCATCCTGGAAGGTGAGTGGGAGAACGCACTTTTCCCGGCCAACGAACCTGCCAAACGGCAGGCCTTGATCCGCTGGGCGCGCATATTACTGTTCGGTCATCTGTTGATCATCGCCGTGTGCGTGCCGCTTGGGTTGTGGATGATTCCCGTGCTCACCACGTTCGCACCGTTTTACGGCGGCCTGCTGCTCTTTCTGTGCAATAACACTCAACATGTGGGCTTGCAAGACAACGCGCCAGATTTCCGACTGTGCACGCGCACTATTCTGTTGAACCCGATCTTCCGCTTTTTGTATTGGCACATGAACTTCCACATTGAGCATCACATGTATGCGGCCGTGCCGTGCTACAACCTGGGTAAACTGCATGACGCGATCCAGCACGATCTACCGCGTTCGCCGAAGGGTCTGCTCGCAACCTGGCGCATCATCATCCCCATTCTGCAACGGCAACAGGTGGACCCCACGTTCGAGTTTGTGCCGGAATTGCCCCGACGCGCAACGGTGTAAGCGAAACAAGAGAGGGACGTGGAGACAGTTCCCTCTCCTGACTGGTCTACAACTTCTCCTGCTGTCGCATGAACCGGCAAAATACACTGTAATTCCAGCATGACAACACTGCGGCTGAAAATGCTTTCGATCTTTTCACGGCAGACCTGTTTAGTGGCCGCGTCACCTGCTAATATCTCTCTCACTGCCGCATAGTCGTTACTGCCGGTCGTGGCGACTCTGCGGCAATCCGTTTATGGCCGTATGGGCTTGATCTCCATCCTCTCGAAAACCACGTTCGCATCTTGGGCAAATAAAAAGAGATCGTCGCCCTGGTGCGTTGGACATCGGTTGATCACACAGCGACGCTGATCGATACAGACATCGATGATGTCATCTTTGATGATGATCTCCAATGTAAAGGGCTTGCTCAGTCCTTCAACACAGCTGATCGTTTCATCAAACAAATCAACCCGGCTCTCGGCGAGATTAAAACCGAGATCGTATCCACTCTGAAAGTTGCCATTGCCTTTCAAGCGCAAGCCGAATCGTCCCGAATCATTATTGGGCCTGACCTGGACTGTCATCACGACATTCCTGGGAACGTCGGAGATGCGCGCCACCTCGATGCCCTGACTGGCGTTTAGGTGGATGCGATTGGTTTCGATAGCGACATGTTCGGTCAACGGCACCGCCACAAAAGAGACCGACGCATCGGTGGGTGGGATCAGTTCGGGTATGAGTTTTGTGCCGAGGGTGCCGTCATCGTGTTGAAAGATCTCGCGTAGTACCACGTGGCCGCCCCACTGAAACCGGCCTGAATCCTGGTCATTCTCGCGTGTGCCAATCCACGCCGCGCCAATTCGTCGGTTGCCGCTAAACGGCGCTGTCTTCATCACCCGCATGGCAGGGCTATCCAGCACATCGGATTTGGGGCGCATCCATGGGCCAAGCGGATCACGCGACATGCGATAGCGGGTGACGCCGTCATTGCTGAACAACAGGTAGTACCAGCCGTGCCAGAAAAAGTAATCAGGACATTCAGGAACGGTTGGAAAACCAGGGATGAGAAAGGGCGTCGTTAATGTCCATTGCCGTAAGTCTGGGGATGTCAGATGTGCCAGGCAGCCACCCAGGTTGTCGAGCGGATAGTCTTCCAGCAGTGCCGTGATCAGCATGTGGAAGACCTGCGTGCGCTCATCCTGAAAAACGAACGGGTCGCGATAGTGCAGCGGGTGATAACCCTTCAGCGGCGAGGCCAATGGATTCGGCGCAAGCTTGTCGAAGGTCACGCCGTCTGAGCTGATGGCCAGTGCCAGATGCTGCGTCCAATCCGGCAGGCGTGTGGCATAGAAGCCGTAGAACGTGCCCTGGTGAAAGAAAGTTGAGCCGGTGCAGATCGAGCCCTCCCAGTCGTGCGTGATTGCAATGGCCAGCGGGTGATGGGTCCAATGGACCAGATCGGAGGTCGTGGCATGTGCCCATTGATGGCCGCCTAATCCACCTAATGCGCCGTGGTGATTTTCATCCTGCAAATAGTAGAGGTGAAACACGCCGTCGCCGTGATGAAAGAAGGGCATACAGTCGCCGGCAAACAAATGGGTCTCAAACGGTTTGAAATACTGCATGAAGGTGCTCATTAAAAATTAATGGCTCTCCCAACTTTAGCAGGAAAGCACCCTAACAATAAGTCGCGACTTGACACTGTCACTGGTGAAGAACCCACCCCTAACCCCTCCCTTTCAGGGAGGGGGATGTGCTCCCCTCCCCGCTGCGGGGAGGGGCTGGGGGT